>DAIBSV010000013.1 GCA_027415455.1 Nitrospirota bacterium
ACAACCGGTATTGAAGATAGTCTGAAATTGGAGCGGGATAGGGGATTCGAACCCCCGACCTTCAGCTTGGGAAGCTGTTTCACCATTTTGTCACCAGTCGTTATATGCCAACGGTTTTCGTTTGTGGTAAACGATTGACGAGAGATGTAACCAGTTTCCGAATTACTCTCATTTACCCCCATTTTTGACATGGAACGGACACCAAAACGGACACCAGAAAATAATGGGGAATGGCTATCCACCGACATCTCATCCGGGGAACGGACACCAGACGAACGGAAAGGGAAAATCCGTGCCAACATCACAAGCCGAAAGAGACAGAAAACGCCTGGCCGCGCTCAAGGAATCGGGCGGAAAGAACGTCCTTCTCCGCCTGCACCGGCAAGAGGTCAAGGCATTGGAGTTTCTCGCTAAATACCACGACATGGACAAGGGGAAGCTCATGGCCTACCTTCTCATGGAAGAGTCCAAGCGGATCTCCACGCTTTTGCTCAGTAATCCGGAGGAATTGAGGAAGTTCGTCGAAAAGGATTGATTCTCTCTACACTGCGAAATAAGCGAATTATGCGAAGAAAGCCTACTGGTAAGGTTTTCCTCTGCGAATTAACGTTGCGAAAAAACCCTCCCCCCCCTCTCTTGATTGTTACGTGTAACATGATAGACTCATTCCGTGACCGTTACGCGTAACAAACCCCTTGACCCGGAGGAAGCCATGGCGATGACGAACAAGGAACGGCAGGCGGAGTATCGACGGAAAAGAAAAGGTGATTGGGGGAAGTGCCTTTCGGTGGTTCTCGATGACGGGGCCGACCTTGCCCTCCACCGCCTCATGCGTCATTGGGGAAAAACGAGACGGGAGACGATTCTTCGCCTGATCGAGGAAGCGGACCTCGCCCTCATCCAGAGCCTACTGGACGATGAGGAAGGGCGGACGCGCTATATGGCGTTGCCGTGACGTGTAACGTTCAAGGGGTCCGTCACCAGTGACGCAAAAAGGACGGCCCCCCATGAAGGCAGGGCCGGAAAGGTGGGGCATGGAGCGGGGGCTTGTGGCCTCAGGAGGCCGGTGGGAGGGTCATTCCGGGGGGCGCGTCAAAGTCCAGATCGTAGAAAGCCAACTCGTCAGGATTCGGAAGGCCGCCGATCACCCATGAGCCGTTCACCCGTCGTGCGATTGGGAAAACATTTCCCGTGAAGCCCGGTGGGGGCGGTGCGCCTCCATGGATAACAATCGCGTCGGGCTGTCGCTTCGCCCAATCGAAGAAAGTGTCCCACGCCTCGCGATTCGGAAAAAATTTTGGCGTAAAGATGAGGCCGTCGGGCAATTCCGGAAAGGTGGTTGAGACGACTTCCGCCGAAATCTCCGAAGGAACCAGCCGCCCTAGAAGGCCCGCATACGCCTTGGGGTCGGATCCAGCCAGGGAAACCAGCCATTCCTCGCCCCCGAGCGTCTCGAAAGAGGCCAGAAGGGCCTCCTTGAGCGTCCGGGTGGTTTTGTTCGGGGAGCCCTTGGGACGCCCCATCCCCGCTCGGGGAGGCTTCCGCCTTCCAGTATCCCCCACTATTTTAGTGTCTTCCCCACTTGAATCCATTTTGTCGTCTCCTTTTGAATGTATTTCCCCACCGCACGAAATTTGCATTATTATTGCATGTTTCATGCCACTCCCACTTGATTCGTTTTGAAACAGGGATCAAAAAGGGGTAGAATATCCTCAGTGGTGAGAGAGGGGGCCAGCGTAGGGCTGGCCCCTTTTGTTTATCGTCACCCGACAGGTGCGCCACGCTCAGGACGCATTCCGTTTTCCATCATTGCCCGCTCCACACGAACCCACGCAGGAAGCTGGTCCCGGAGGTAAGGGGATCCCTTATGCCAGGTGACTTCCGACACCTTGATCGGGATTGTAGGCTCCATAAACGGCGAGAATGCGGCCTTGATGTCGCCATAATATCGCGTAACTTCTCGTCCCGCATGATCTTTTTCCTCGATCGGGAAAAGCTGGCCGCTATTCCTGGCCTTTGCTGAAAACGCGGCCTCGATCTTGGGGCCGACCAATTTGAGGACCTCTGGCGGCTGACTTTTGAGGATCGCTTGATCTGTCTCGCCCGTTATTGTTGCCATCTGCCGCCAGCGGGCTAGATCCTGCTGGAATCGTTTCTCTTCCTTCGTGATCGTTGGAGCAAATGGGTTTTTCACTTGTCGCCTCCTTTGTCTGTGTCCGTCCGTTTTCCGGAAGTGTTCCATCGCGCTTGGCCTGTGGCCATTCGCCGCGCCTGGCCTTCCCGCTTCCTCGTTTCCTCCGGATCGGTCGATGGTGTGACATGTGACACAACCTCTTGTGGCTTGATGTTTTTTTGAATTTTCATGACGTCTCCTTGCTGTGATTGGTTGCCCGGATTCCGCCGGGTTCGGTGATCCTTGAGAAGGACCAGGGGGAGGCCCCGGACCGCTCGCGCTTCGTGGCCCCTAGGAGTGTCCCCATGCCGGGGGATGCGCTTCGCCGCTCTACGGCAGGACCGCGGGGGGGCTCCCTCCTCGTCCCTCTCATCATTTCCGGACGCTCAAGAAAGCTGTCCATGCCAACCCGATCAAAAAGACGCTTTGCTCAACCATGATCCGCATCGGAACCTCCTTGTTGAACATGACTTTCTGAAATCCAAATCTTCCGTTCCCCCGACTGGAGCCTGTACCACCACCGACTGACCGGGGCCGGATACCATGTCGCCTCCAGGACAATTCCCTCCAGAACGTCGAGCGCCCGCTTATGGGCGAACCGGACACGATCCCCGACGCGGAAGCGGGCCGGAAGGGACATTTCTTCCTTCGGGGGCAGGGGAGCCTCACTCGACCCCTCATAATCGTTTTTCGGGGCATTTCCGTGAGCCCCAGATGGAAGGAGCCGGGCTCGCCCCTTCTCGATCAGGCGATTGGCCTTTAAAAGGGGAACGTCGATCACATCTCCCGGTCGGAGGATCAAACCATCTGATAGTTTTTTGAAGGTTTCGACTATTTCCACCAGCATTAGAGTTCCTCCTCGATGGGGATTGAATCGTCGGAGAGTGGCTCTGGTATTGGAGGGTCAAGCTGTTTTTTAGCGGAAAATGGCTCAGGTCTTAGCGGGTCAGCCGGGTCAGGGTGTTTCCCAATTGTTGCTTCTACTAATTCACGTGAACAGTCATCCTCTTCTTCTTCAAAAAAACTATCCCGAAAAATGCCTGACCCGCTTGACCCACCTTGACCCACGCCGCTTTGCGGGGATGCAGTCGCCTGACCCACCGCTTGACCCGGTTGACCCGAGGGCTCGCCGTAGCGATCCGCGATGGAGAGACCGATCCCCCTCCAGCAAGTCGGGCGCTCATGGGAGCTGTGACCTTTTGGGCGATAACTTTGGACAGTGACCGCCGCTTGAATATTTCGGGAGAATAGCTCTGTCGATCCTGGGTGATGGCCATTCTCTTCGGCCCACCCCTTCCATGCCCCGAAGAGGTCCGCTTTCTTGACTTGAAAGTTCGGTCCGACCAAACAGCAATCTTTGACGAAGGCCGCGACGGGAGAAGAAAGGCGGTGCATGTCTTCCATCATCGTTCTCCCTGATTCCGGTTGAATGAATCGGCCCATCCCCCTTAAGCGGTCTAGGCCGTTAAGTGCCCACAGGAAGATCCCTGGAAGTTCCGAGAGAAGGCGTTCCTCGAGGCCGGAGTCCTCCTCTCCGAAGAAGCTTTTGGTGAATTTGAGGATAAGGAATCGTGAGGCGAGAGCACCGGAGGCGTCCTGAAGGCGTGGGATTTCGTTGGAGCACAGCACGAGGCGTGCTGGGATTCGGGCGGTGATGACGTCTCGGTGTTTTCTGTTGACCGGGAGGGCGTCCTCACCGCTAATCGAAAGCAGCGTTTCGAGGATGGGACCTTGCTCCGTTCCTCCCGTCAGACGGGCGTCTGGAAAGAACCCGGCCGTCTTCCCGAGGAGGGCGGCGAGCCCGAAGTCGGACCCGATTTTCCCGAGGGCCAATGACTCGACATTCTCCCTCCCGAGGAGTCCGGTGAGAACCTTGAGAACCGTTCCCTTGCCGGCCCTCTTCGGCCCGACCATGAAAAGAATTTTTTGGTGCGAGGTGTTGCCGGAAATCAGGTAGCCGGTCCATTCCTGAAGTAGTTCGACCGCCTCCGAATCGTCCGACCAGAGAGACTCCAGAAACTTCTCCCACTCCGGGCAGGTGGCCGCCGAATCGTAGGGAAAGGGAAGCGGATGGGGTTCAAAGAGTTCAGGGCCTGGTTGGTGAAGTTCTCGGGTGTGCAGGTCGAGCACGCCATTTTGTAGGACCGTCAGGCGTCCTCTCGGAATGACCTTCGGGGGATTGTTCAACAGGAACGGAGCATCAAGACTTGTCGGCAGGTGACAGAGGCGTTCAAGGGTCGCCCATACGTTCTCAACGAGGCTCCGGGTGGGGGGAATCATCCCCTCCTTCTTGTCGAAGATGGGAACGCTGTCGAGCCATTGGTGAAGGTCGGCACCGAGGGCCTTGTCCTCGATGATTTCCCACCTTTTAACCGTCCACTGGTAGAAATCCTCCCTCCACCGCAGGAGTCCGGGCGTTCCGTCGACCTGGTATCGTTGCCGGAACCATTTGGCAAGGTCCAGGTGGGCCTTCTCCGAGAACCCGATGGCCCGGTTCCCCTTCCGGCAGAGCTTAAGCATTTCTTCCTTGACCCGAATCGCTCCATTCGCAACGATCCAGTCGTCGAGGCCTTGCTTTTCCTCCGGGTTTTCCGAGAGAGGACAAAATCCCTTGAAAACTTCGATGTCTCCACCTTGCCACTGGACCGCCCTGGCAAACTTGCGGACGGCGCTCTCGACGGCAGGGTTGCCGGAGACGACAGCCCCGGCCTTATCATATTCGACCCGCCCATCCGAATCCCCGAGGACCAGGACCTTTCTGACTCCAGCGGCCTTTGCCGCCTCGATGACCGTCATTAGTTCGGGGTGAATGAGGGATTTGTGGTCAAGGGAAGGAAGAGGATTTTCGTTGATACTGGAGATCGTCTTGTCTGCCCCCCGGATCTCCGGATCGCACCAGCTCTGAATCCCCCCGAGGCCGACCGTCGGGATGCCGTGGGCCGTCGCCGACAGCGCCTTAAGTTCTCCCTCCGTGATGACTAGGATCGGGAATCGCTTGAGGCTTTCGAGGAGACCTGGTGGAGCATAGATGTGAGGACTGCTTCCCGTCGGCTGAACGTAACGGCGGTGCTTCCCGTCGGAGCCTTCGAGCCCTTCTCCGCGGAACCGGAGGCGGAAATAAGGCGTCCCGTCGTCCAGAACGGCCTCTCCGTCAAGCGTTTGATAGGGAATCCTGAACGCCTCGGGTGTGGGGTTCTTCTGGAAGTCACGACCGAGGAACCCGGCGGTTTCTTCCGCCTTGATGAAGGAAATTCCGGCCTGTTGCGCGATGTGTGGCGGGATTCCCGAGGTGGCCAGTTTTTCTTGAATCCATGCAGGGTAGGTGCTAAAATTTTCTCTAACTGGTAGTTGTGGGCGGTCTGGCGAGGCCGCCTTTTTTTTTGCCATTTTTTTCCTCTCTCTCGCAGTTGTGGCCCCCTCCAAGGCCCGCGCGTGGTTAAAGTGCGATTGCCTCCCGTTTTCCGGCCTTCTGAATCCGCTCAATTTCGGAAGCCGCGATCCTGACGGCTCCTCCAACCTTGACGATCTGAATCTTCCGCTCGTACCACCACTTCCGAAGAGTTTTCGGAGAAACATCCAGTATTTCCGCGGCTTTTTCAATTCTGAAAAGTTGTTCCATCGCCATTCCTCCATCTGATTACATCCCCTGTTGACTCCTGACACTCCCGAATTTATACTGTGTTTAGGCAGGTTGCTATAACGGATGCGAAAATCTTTTAGCGTCGGGTTACATGTGAAGGGATCAGGCAAAAACTCAGGAAAAGGGCTTTCACGCCTTCGGAACAATCTTCTTGCGCTTGAGGGAAATCCAGATCCCGGCCCCCGTCATTTCGCAAAAATGGTCCGATGGGAGGTCGAGTTTTTTGGGAGACTGACGAAGATTGCCCGACAGAAGGGAGCGGAGGGGGTCCGGTCGCTCCTGATGAACGAAGACTCGCCTTTTCAGGTGGGGGGCGTGGACGTTTACGGAGGGGGAGAGGATCGCTGGTTCTACTATTTTTGGGCGACGCTGTTCCCGGAAAAATTCACACTGAATCAGAAGGGGTTGATGGGTGATCCGGGGTTCCTCTTAAAAGAGGGGGAAAATATCGGAGAACGCGAGAAGTCCGTCATCCTTGGGCTATGCACCTCTTCTTATGGCCGGGCGCTCATCTTCGGAAAGGTGGTCGAACGCATCCGGGAGCGTCACGGCAATCAACCCGCTTGGCCTGAAGGCATGGGGGAGACGATGGAGACTCTTCTAGGCTCCTTGTCGGTGTGTGCGGCCCCGGATTGCGGAGACCTTTTTCTTGGCGAGCGCAAGGGACAACGGTTTTGCTCCGAGCGTTGCCGGAAACGGGCGAACGCCGTTCCCTCGACGGAGCGGAAAGATCCAACAACCGCCCGGATCTATTTCTGGAGAAAGGTCGATGAGGGGTATTCCCGAGAGGACGCATGGAAGGCCACATTGGAACGTCACGGAGCCAAGCTCAAAGAGCTAGGGCTTGATGGACCCCACCCGCCCACGTCATGGGCGAAAAAAGGAGAGTAAGATGGCACGCAAGAACGGAAGAGACAGAGGGATCGTCGAGAATCCCCCCGGATCGGGGATTTGGTGGGTGGACATGCGTCACGAGGGGAAACGGATTCGCCGGAAGGTAGGAACGAAGACGGCGGCCAAGGCCGTCTATGAACGATTGAAGACGGAGGCCAGGGAGGGCCGTCTTGTCCCGCGAGAGAGAAAACGGGTTTTTCCCACCGTCCGGGAGATCGTGACGGAGAGGGCCAGTCGGTTCTCGGGGCGGCAAGGGACAAATGAAAAGCGGTATGCCGCCTGGTGGATAGAGCGGATCGGAGAGAAGCGAATCAATGATTTGACGCCTTCGGATCTTCGCAAGATCCTGAACGAGGCCCGAGACTCCCGCGACCTGAGCCCCCAAACGATCAACCATTTCTTCGGACATCTCCGGGCCGCGCTCAACGAAGCCTTAAGGGATGGAAAGATCGACCGCTCCCCGATGCAGGGATTCTCTCTCCTGCCGACCCCCCGCGGCCGTCTGCGGTTCCTTACCGAAGGAGAAGAGCAAAGACTTAAGGAAATGATGCTTCCCGCCCATTTTCGCCTTGTACGGTTTGCCATCCTCACAGGATTGCGACGGGAGGAACAGTTTTCCCTCACCTGGTCCGATATTGATCTTCCGAACCGTGTTTTGACCATTCCCCGGAGCAAGCACGGAGGCACCCGCCATGTTCCGCTCTCGGACGAGGCCATTGAAATTCTGAAAGTTATCCGGACGGAGACGCGGGTCATGAGTGCCTGGTGCTTTCCGTCGCAGAATCCGACAACACATATCGACCCGCAGAATTTTTATCGACGGGTGTATCTGCCCGCATTGGAGAAGGCCGGAATCAAGGATGTGACCTGGCACACGCTCCGGCATACCTGTGCAAGCCGTCTCGTGATGGCCGGGGTGGACATCCGGACGGTTCAGGAGATTCTCGGACACAAGACGCTTGCCATGACCACGCGATACAGTCACCTTTCCGGGGCTCATCTGACCCAGGCAGTCAACCGGATTTCGAAGGGGAAAATTCCGGATGGAACGGACACTAAAACGGACAAGCGGGAAAGTGAGGTTCGGGAGGAAGTCGTCTAAGTGCTTGTGGAATTTGGAGCGGGATAGGGGATTCGAACCCCCGACCTTCAGCTTGGGAAGCTGACACTCTACCGCTGAGTTAATCCCGCCCTCGGAATGTATTGACATTTTATACCACAGAACCCGCCGGGTCTCAATCCCCCTTCAGGCGGATGCACCCTCCTCCCACGAACCCGATGATCTCGACCGAGTCCCCTTCCCGAAGGATGGTTTTCTCCCAGTCCTTCCTCGAGAGGATTGCCAGGTTCACCTCGCAGACGACCGGCCGGTCGAGAAATCCCATCTCCTCCACGAGGGTCCGGAGAGTCGTTTCTTCCTCAACCTGCCTTTTTTCCCCATTCACGCTAATTGTCGGCACCGAATCCTCCCGCCTACATTTTTTGAATCTCCTGTATTATACTGTAAAATTGCATGGTCTTAATAATCGAAGAAAAAATTTGGGTCACCAACGGAACGGGTCATGATCGACACGCGTCTCCAACGATATTTTCTTCTGGGTCAGATCGCCCTGGTCTCTGCGACCTCCTACATGGCGGCCGACGCCGTGAACGAAACGATCCGGGATCGCATCTCGGGGCAGTTCACCATCCCGGAAGTCCATGGGATGGTCGTCAGGCCCAGGACCGCCCTTCCCTCGGCCTCGGATATCGCCTCGATCGCCCGGGGGAACCTCTTCGACCCCGCCCGGAGGGGGGCCGCCGTCTCCTTTCCGGGAGAACTGGATTTCGGGGCCTCCGCCCCGGGAGGGAGAGGCGAGGCCGGAGGGGGATCGGTGGTGGCCATCGGAAGCTGGAAGAACCAGAAGAATCTTCCCGTCCTTCACCCCGATGTCCTGAAGCTCCGGCTGGTCGGGACCCTGATGGGTTCGGGAACCGTGTCTGGGGCCGTTCTCGAAGACACGGCCAAGAAGACGCAGAAGTTCTACCATGTGAACGATCCGGTGATCCCCGGACGGGTAAGCCTTGCCCATGTTCAGAAGACATCGGTCATCCTGAAAGTGGGGGACTCCTACGGGATCCTGAAGGCCCGGTTCACGGCGGAGGACGATGGTGGCCAGGCGGTCTCCGCGTCTGAACCAACCTCTCCGCACGGCATCCGCAAGCTTGACGCCAACCACTGGCTGATCGAGTCCCGGGCCGTGCATTCGGCCGTCCGGAACCTGAACCAGCTCATGATGCAGGCCCGGGCCGTTCCCAATATGGTGGGCGGAAAGCCGAACGGCTTCCGGATCGTGGAGATCCAGCCCGGAAGTCTTTACCAGGAGGTGGGGCTCCTGCCGGGAGACGTGATCGAGTCGATCAACGGCATGTCGATGAGCGATCCCCAGAACTTCATGAAGGCTTTGTCGACCCTCGGGACGGCGACACAGGTCAGCATCGACCTCGTGCGAAACGGTGCCCCCCAGACATTCAGCTACCAGGTGCAGTGAATCCTCTCAATTGGGGGGCCAATCGGGCCCCCGGAACAGGATATTCGGATTGATCGGACAGCTTCGTTTCCTTCAAAGACCGGTTGACAGGGCCTGGGGCTTCGTGGTGTGTTCCCTGGCAAGCCTGTTGCTCGCAGCCGGGATCTCCTTCTTTCCAGGCCCCGCGGGAGCCGCCCCCCCTCCGGCGCCCGCCCCTCTCGCGGTTCCCGCACCCGTCCAGAAAGTCTCCATGAATTTCAGGAACGTCGACGTCTCCGTTCTGGTGCGCTTCATGAGCGATCTCCTGGACAAGAACATCGTGATGGACGAACGGGTCAAGGGGAAACTGACGATCCTCTCCCCCACAGAAGTTTCCGTCCCCGATGCCTTCCGGATCTTTTCCGACGCCCTGCGCATGAAGGGGTTCGAGACGGTCCAGAAGAAAGGGATGATCTACATCGTTCCCGAGACCCAGGCGCCCCCCAACCGGGAGATGTTCCTCTACACCCTCGAGAACACCTCGGCCAAATCGGTGGCCAAGACGGTCAACGCCATCCTCTCGAAGGGATTCGCGCCGAAACCGCCGGGCGGGGTCAGGGAGGGAGGCTTCGAGGGGCCGATCCAGATCGTCTCCGACAAGGGCTCCAACAGCCTTATCGTCTCCGCCACCGCCCACGACTATGACCTTCTTAAGCCCATCATACACTCGCTCGATGCCCAGCCCGGAGAGGTCTACGTCAAGGCCTCCCTGATCGAGATATCGACCGACAAGCTGAACAACATCCAGGTGAACCTCCTGGGAGGCGTGCTGGGGTCGAACAATTCGGGGGTCGTAGGCCTCACGAACTACGGGATGCTGGGAGGGGTCGTCAACGGCGCCACCGGAGCCTCCTCCCTCGGAGGCGGAACCACCGGCGGTGTCGGAACCACCGGATCCTTCGGCGTCATCTCCGGTGCGGCCGGAGCCCTCCAGTCACTTTCGGGACTCAACGGCCTCGTCGCCGGCGTCCTCACCGGAGGGACCTTCAACTACAACGGGGTCAACTACCCCAACGTCGGCGAACTTCTGAACGCCCTCGAGACATTCTCCGACGTCCGGACCCTCTCGACCCCGGAAATCCTCGCCACCGACGGGGTCAAGGCCAAGATCACCATCGGGGAGGATGTCCCCTTCATCACGGGCCAGAGCCAGACGGTCGGGGGCAACGTCATGACCATGATCCAGCGCCAGAACGTGGGGATCACCCTCGAGATCACCCCGCACATCCTGTCCCACCGGCGGGTCCGACTCGACGTCAAGCAGGAGGTCTCGGCCCTCACCAACGCCTCCCAGGTCATCGGGACGATCGCCGTGGGTCCGACCACGACCAAGCGGGCAGCGAAGACCAACCTGACCGTCTCCTCCGGCCAGACGGTGGTCATCGGAGGGCTGATCTCGAAAGAGACCAGCATCAACGACCAGGGGATCCCCTTCCTCTCGGACATTCCCATTCTCGGGTACCTTTTTTCGAACACGAACCACGAAAAGAAAAGAGACGACCTCCTGATCTTCCTGACGCCCTATGTCATACGGAGCTCGGAGGACCTGGCGGTCGTCAAGCACGACGCCCCCGGTCTCCTGAAGAAGTTCGCCCGGAAAAATCATCTTGTCCAGAACCTGATCCTCGACCGGAAGACCTCCTCCTTCTCGAGCGACCAGTTCCTTCGCACCGTCGACGTCCCCGGAGAGCCGGGGGCCCCAGAATAGGTCCTCCGATGTCTGCCGACGCCCTCTCGATCCTTCGGGCACTGGAGGCCAAAAGGAGCCCGATGGAGGACTTTTCCGGGACCCTCGAAAAGGCCGGGTACACGCCCGAAACCCTCTGGAAGGAGTGGTCCTCGGCCCAAGGCTACGAATACCGGACGGCGGTCTCCCCGGACGAGATCGATCCATCCCTGATTCCCCGGGTCCCCATCTCCTTCGCCAAGGCCCACCTCATCCTTCCCCATTCCCTGGCGGAGGGGCCGGACGGACCGGTCCTCTCCGTGCTCTGCGGAGCACCGGAGTCCTTTCCGGCCCTCGAGCCCCTCATGCTCCTTCTCGACTCCGGGGGAGCGAGACCGGACCTCCGGCCGGTCCTTCTCCCCCAGACCGCCCTCTACGCCCTGATCAACACCGCCTACGAACGCTTCGGACAGACCGAGACCGGACGGATCCTCGACTCCGCGGAGGAGGAGGCGGACACCTTCTCCGATCTTCTCGCCATCCAGGAGACCGTGGATCTTCTCGATGCGCGGGACGACGCCCCCATCATCCGGCTCGCCAACTCGATCCTGTCCCAGGCGGTTCGCCAGAAGGCCTCCGACATCCATCTCGAACCCTTCGAGGAGGAGGTGAAGGTCCGCTACCGCCTCGACGGGGTTCTCTACAACGTCCTCTCAATCCCCCAGAAGCTCAAGGCGGGGGTCATCTCCCGCTTCAAGCTCATGGCAAACCTCAACATCGCCGAAAAGCGGCTGCCGCAGGACGGCCGCATCCGCATCCGGGCGGCAGGACGCGACGTCGATATCCGGGTCTCCTCCATTCCGGTCCGGCACGGGGAGCGGGTGGTCCTCCGGATTCTGGAGCAGGGGACCCTTCTTCTGCCCCTCTCGGAGATCGGGTTCTCCCCGGAGGACCTCGCCCAGGTCAACCGGCTCATCACACTCACCAGCGGAATCATTCTTGTCACCGGCCCCACCGGCGCCGGAAAGACGACGACCCTCTACGCCATCCTGAACACCATCAACAGCCCGGACAAGAACATCATCACCATCGAGGATCCGGTGGAATACCAGCTCCGTGGAATCGGACAGATCCAGGTCAACCCCCGGATCTCCCTCACCTTCGCCTCCGGGCTGCGCTCCATTCTCCGCCAGGACCCGGACGTCATCCTGATCGGCGAGATCCGGGACACCGAAACGGCCGAAATCGCCATCCAGGCCTCCCTGACCGGCCATCTGGTCTTCTCCACCCTCCACACCAACGACGCCCCTTCGGCCATGACCCGGCTCATCGACATGGGGGTCGAACCATTCCTGATCTCGACCTCCGTCCGCGCGGTCCTGGCACAGCGGCTCGTCCGAAGGATCTGTCCTTCCTGCCGGGCCCCCTACCGTCCCGGCCCCGACGAGATCGCCCGTCTCGAGATCGCTCCCGGCGACCTCCCGGAGGGAACCCTTTTCCGGGGAACCGGATGCGCCGCCTGTCTCGAGACCGGCTACAAGGGACGACAGGGGATCTATGAACTTTTTGTCCTGGACGACGAGATCGCCCACCTGGTCAACACCCGGGAGGATGCCTCCGCCCTTCGGGAGGCGGGACGGCGCAAGGGAATGAAGACGCTCATGGACGACGGGCGGCGCAAGGTTCTTGAGGGAGCCACCACCATCGAGGAAGTGCTGCGGGTGGCCCAGAGCGAGATCTCCACCGACTAGCAAAGGAAGCCCCCAGTGCCCGTCTGGAACTACTCCGGCGTCCGCCAGAACGGGGAGAGGACCCGGGGACTCATCGACGCCGACAGCCTTCAGTCAGCCCGACAGAAGCTGAAAAAAGAGGGCATTCTTCCCGTCTCCCTCGCCCCGCACGCCGGAGGCCGGGAGTCGGCCTCCACGGAATCCCCCTCCGGAAGAAGCCGGCTTCCGGCCCGGGACCTCTCGACCTTCACCCGGCAGCTCTCCATCCTGGTGGGGGCCGGCGTTCCCATCGTCGAGGCCCTGGGCGCCATCCTCGACCAGGGAGGGGATACCCCCCCCCGCCCGCGTCGCCTCCCGGATCCGGGACAACGTCAAGGAGGGGCGATCACTGTCGGTGGCGATGGGAGCCCTCCCCGGTATTTTCTCCCCCATCTATCTCAATATGGTGCGGGCCGGGGAGGAGTCGGGAACGCTGGAGATCATGCTGACCCGGCTGGCGGACCTTCTGGAAAAGCAGAGCACCACCCGTCGCAAGGTCGTGGGCTCCCTCTTCTATCCGGTCATGCTGATGGGGGTGGGGATCCTCATGGTGGTCTTTCTCCTGATCGTGGTCATGCCCCGGATCACCTCGATCTTCGAAGGGCTAAAAGCCACACTACCCCTCCCGACCCGCATCCTCATGGGAAGCTCCGCCTGGCTCAGAAGCCACCTCATGGCCGTGGGACTCTCCCTGGTGGTCGTCCTGGTCCTCCTGGTCCGATTCGCGAGGACCCGGCGCTCCAGCCTTGACCGCTGGGCGCTCCGCATCCCGAAGGTCGGCGACCTGGTCCTCTCGACCCAGGTGGCCCGCTTCTCCCGGACCCTGGGCGTGCTCCTCTCCTCCGGAACCCCCCTCCAGAAAGCCATGGAGGTTTCGGAGGCGGTGGTGACCAGCGCTCCGGTCCGAAGCGCTGTGGCCCGGGCCCGGGAGGACCTGGCCTCCGGAAGCTCCCTGTCCCACAGCCTCCGGGAGTCGAAGGTCTTCCCCCTTCTGGCCGTCCACATGATCGCGGTGGGGGAACGCTCCGGCAAGCTCGAGGAGCTTCTGATCAAGCTTGCCGAAGGCTACGAACAGGAGGTCGACCAGACGATCGGGACGCTGACATCCCTCATCGAACCGGTTATGATACTTTTCATCGGAGGAATTGTCCTCTTCATGGTCATGTCCGTCCTGCTGCCCATCTTCGAAATGAGCCAGGCGGTCCAGTAACCGTTCTATCCGGAGGCCCGCATGTCTTCCCGCCTTGTCCGCCGGTCCGTCAACCGGCTCCGCTCCCGTAGTCACGACGGAGGCTTCACGCTGATCGAGATCATGGTCGTCATCTTCATCATCGCCCTCCTGGCGGCCCTCGTCGTGCCGAAAATCATCGGACGCACCGAAGAGGCCAAAAAGACCGCCGCCATGACCCAGATCCGGGAGTTCGAGAACGCGCTCTCGCTCTACCATCTCGACAATGGCTCCTATCCCACGACCGAGCAGGGTCTCGAGGCCCTGGTCAAGAAGCCGACCATTCCCCCGGAGCCCAACAACTACAAGGCGGGAGGATACATCTCCAAGATTCCGAAGGATCCCTGGGGCCATCCCTACGTCTACCTCTCCCCCGGCTCCCACGGAGAGTTCGACATCATGTCCTACGGGGCCGACGGGGCCCGCGGGGGAAAGGGGAACAACAAGGACATCGTCTCCTGGGATCTTGAAAAGTGACAAATCCCCAATGGATATTTTTCCTGTTTATGATAAAATCGAATCAGGGATTTGAGTAAAACGGAACGGAATCGGAGCGCGGAAGAGTGATCAGCATCGGAAAAAATCTTCGCGAAATGAAAAAGCGGGTTTCGGCCCGGTTTTCGTCAGGGCAGGACAGGGAGCCGGAAGAAAGGCGCCGATCGCTTTCTCCGAAAAGGGTTCTTTTTCTCGGAGCGGTAGGTGGAGCCGTCTTTCTCGCCAGCCTCTGGCATGGTTTTCCCCACCGTCAGACCGCCCGCTTCCTGCTTCAGGAGGTCTCCGCGTCGGGCGGAGTCGGAATCGAGGCACGTAAGGCGCGCTTCGACTTTCCGGCCCAGGTGGAGTACGGGGATCTGGCTCTCGTGGCCCCCTCCCCCGAAGGCCCCGTGAGCCTCCGGATCGACCAGGCTTCCGCCCGCCTCGAACTGGCGAGCCTTGTTCAAAGGAAACCCCGCATCAACTTCCGTCTCCGGGCCTACGGCGGAGAATTCGACGGGCTTCTTCGCCACCTTCCCGAAAGCCGCAACCATCTCAAGGGATCCACCGTCCACCCGGTCGACCTGGGCCTCACCCGCCCCCTTCTCCACCAGGATCTCTCCGGATCGATGACGCTCCGGACCGACTACACCTGGCAGTCCGGCGCGGAAATGACGGGTCACGGCGTCTTCTCCGCGAGCATCGCCAATCTCGTCCTCAAATCCCTGAACATCGGGGGCTTTCCCCTTCCGCCTGTCTCTTTCGATGCCGTCCGGAGCCGGATCTTTCTCTCCGGGGGACGAGGACGCCTGGAGCAGCTCATGGCGACCGGTCCACTCGCCGATGTCACGGGGAACGGCACCTTTCTTCTGGGCCAGCCGCCTTCCAACACAATCCTGCATCTTCGCCTTGATGTCCGGCTGAAAGGCCCCCTGGGCAACATGTCCCTCCCCGGTCTCTCGGGGGCTTCGGGCAAGCCCGTGACCCTCACGCTGGACGGCCCAGCCTCCAATCTGAACATCGCGATGAATGGCATCCCGATTCCTCACTGACGCGATCGGACGCTTCCGGCAGAGCCTCGCTCCCGCCCAGATCCTGACGGCCCGAATCCGGAACGGCCAGATCCTTCTTTCCGCCTGCTCCCCGGCAAAAAATCTCTCTCTCTGGGGCGAACAGATCCTGCCCTTCCCGCCAGAGGACGCTTCTTCTCCGCCTCTTCCCGTTTCGGCCATGGCGCGGGCTCACCTCCCGCTGGTCCTCTTCTGGCCTTCCGAACGCACCGTCTCCTTCTCTCTGCGTCTTCCCCCTTCCGTCACCGCTTCGGAGCGGGAGGCGGCCATCGGAGCCTTGATCGAGCTCAAGCTTCCATGGCCGATCGAAGAGAGCCTCCTGGCCTGGGAGACCGATCCCGCGGACCCCGCCTCCATGATGGCCTGGGCCATTTCGCGAACGGAGCTTACCGGATGGCTGGAACGACTCCGGGAGAGGGGACTCGTGCCACGGTGGGTCCTCCCCGAATCCCTTCTGGTCCTGGAACGGTTTCTTCCGGCTCCGGAAGGGAGGAGCCGCGCCTCCCTCTCCCCCCTTCCGACCACCGGGGTGATCGCCGCGGAAGAGGACAGGACGCTGGTCCTCCTTTCACGGGGAGGGCGCATCCTGGGCGAAAACGCCTTCCGGCAATCGCGCCCCTCTCCGGAAGCCCGGGATCGCCGCATCGTGGACCTTCTCCTCAGCTTCCTCGCGGCGGGCCATGAGATCCCCGAACGCCTCATCAAAAGCCCCGGGATCATCCCGACCCCTGCCCTTTCCGGGATCATCTGCCCGGAACCGGGATCTCCGGCAGAGCTCTCGCTGTCCGGCTGGAGGCTGGTCGCGAAACGCTCCCGGGAGGAGGCCGCGGCCCTCTCCTTCCTGAAAGGCTCCCTCTCCTGGCAGGGAGACCGGGCAGAGCGCAAGTCAGGACTCCGTGTCCTGGCCTTTCTTTCCCTTCTTCTCCTGGCGACCCTCGTGATCGACGGCTCCGTCCATCTTTCCCGGATCGACCATCGCCTGGATGCGGCCAGAGCCGCCCTCGACAAGGCGGCCTCCCGGGCCCTCCCGGGCCACCGGATCGTCGAACCTCTGGGACAGCTCACACAGGAGCTCGCGAGCCTCGACCGTCAGAAGAAGCTTCTCTCGGGAGGGCCGGACGTCATCCGCATCATGCGGGACCTGACGACATCCCCGCCATCCGGGATCTCCTACGAGATGGTCTCCCTGACCGTCTCCCGGCGCTTTTTCACCGTCTCCGGCAAGACCGACAGCTTCCGGAGCGTCGACGCCCTGAAGAAGGCCTTCGAGGCCACCGGCCACATGCGCGACCTCTCGATCCAGAGCGCAGGCCTCGACATCGACCGCAAAACCGTCACCTTCCGGATGCGGGGACGCCATGACTAGGCTCTCCCAGGCGATCCTCACCGGTGCCGACCCCTGGCTCCGTCGCGTCCGTATCCAGTGGGAGAGACTCTCCGAACGCGAGCGAAGGCTCGTGCGGATCCTCCTCTCGCTCCTTTTTGGACTCGGGCTCTGGACGGCGGTGACCTCTCTTTTCTGGGACCCCTACATGGCCAAACGCGACGAGATCGAGTCTTTGAAGGCGGAGATGCTCAAGGTCGAGGCCCTCTCACAGGAGATCGAATCGACCCGGGAGATGATCGACGCCCAGTCCCGGAGGCTGGGGCGGGAGGAGCGGGGTTTCTCCCTCATCGCCTACCTCGAGGAGGAGGCCGACCATGCCCACATCCGCCCCCTCGTCACCCGCATGACCCCACGGAACCTCCCGCCCGAGGGGGCCTACAGGATCAGCATGGTCTCGATGAAAATCGATTCGGTGGACCTCCCCCATGCGGTCTTCTTCCTGGCCCGTCTCGAGCGCTCCCCCCACTTCATCCGGATCACCCGGCTTTCCATGAAGCGCCGCTTCAACGATCACTCCAAACTGGATCTAGAAATCGATGTGGAAGCTGTCCAGCCGGCCTGAACCGTCCCCTCCCTGGCGGGAACCCAGGGGAGTCGTCCTGGTTCTCGTCCTTTTTATGATCCTGCTCCTGACCCTTCTCGTCACGCGCTTCACGCTGAAGACCCATGCCTTCCTCCGCCAGACGGAGGTCTACGCCCACTCCGTCTCCGCCCTTTACCTCGCGAGGGCGGCCGTCTCGATCGCCAAGGTGGCACTCGTGGAGAGCACCCAGATGGCCGCCCAGAACGGACTCGCCATCATCAGCACCGACCAGCCCTGGGCCACCCCCATCATCAACTACCCCGTGGCCGACGCCGGTTACGTCTCGGGGATGGTCGAGGACGAGTCCGGAAAGTTCAACATCAACATGCTCACAGGCACCCCCGGGGGCAACATCGATCCCCACCGGCTGATGCAGTTCACCCGGCTCTTCACCCTGGCCGGGGCAAACCCCGCCATTCTTCCCCTCGTATCCCAATGGGTCTCCCCCGCTCCCAACATGACCGGCCCTCCCGGTCCTTACGCAGGCTTCCAGCCTCCCTACAGGAACAGGGGGGGGCCGATGGACGTCCTTTCCGAACTCCACCAGATCGCCGGCATGACAGAGGCCAGCTATCAGGCCGTGGCCCCCTACCTCACGGTCTACACTCCCGGACAGATCAACGTGAATACGGCATCCTCCCTCGTCCTCCAGGCTCTCGATCCCGGGATCACTCCGGCCCTGGCCCAGGAGATCATCGCCCAGCGGCCTTTCTTCACCCTCTCCCGATTTCAGACGGTCGTGGGCCCGGCGATTTTTTCGGATATTTCGGGGGATGTGACGCTGACGAGCCAGATCTTTTCTGTCAATGCGGTGGGGATCGCGGGGAAGACGAAGCTCGCGATCCGGGCCGTCCTTTCGGTCAACGGGATGCAGACCCAGACCCTTTCCTACCGGGTGGGAGGCAACCGGCTTCTCTACCAGATCGATTCGCTCCTGAAGAACGCGCCGCCACCGTCCCAGAATGCGCCCGCGATCCCGACCCTTCCGGCCGGCGGCGCCCCGCCCTGACAGGGTCTGACCGGGAGCTCCGTTCAGACCTTCGGACGGTCCTTCATACGGTTTAAGGTCAGCGCCAGCCGGCGCCCCAGACCGTGAAAGGTGTCGGAATACAGGAATGTGGAGGGAAACATGTCGCGGCCGTCCTCGATCACCATTTCGATCGGACGCCCCCTGACATGCTCAACCTCCTCCGGAACGACATAGCAGCCGATCGTCAGCACCTTCTTCCGGAGAAGGGCCAGCGCCTCGGCGCTCCTGTCGCTGATCTGGCAGTCCGTCAGAACGATCGCGGCGTCATAGAGATGGCCGGTCCGGTCGATCAGGGGAAGCAGGTTCTGGAAGCCCTCCATCTCGTCGGGCTGGAGGAGATTCAGCTCGTCCGGGCGGATCCGGAACTGAAAGCGGCTCGAAGAGGCGATGACGTCGAGCGTCGAGGCCACCCCCGACCGGGAGACGACCTGGGTGAGATGGGAGGCGTAGTAATGGGGCCAGCCGTCCATCGAAAAGGAGAAGTCCACGATGGCCAGGATCCGAAGTTCGGTGCCGCCCTCCCGGAATGGAAAAGGGCGGTTCATCACCTTGAGGGTCGGCTGGACGAGTCTCTGGGAAATCAGGCGCCCTGTCATTCCTGCCAGAGGCTGGTCCTCCCGCCCGACCTTCAGGAAGCGGGCGAGACTCTTCGTCTCCGACCGAATGAGGGCCTGGTCCCAGGGAAAGACCTCCCGGGGGTGGGACGGCGCCACGAAGACGGGGACTTCTCCGTGAAGTTTCAGCATGGCTAGGCTCTCTTTTTCCGCCCCCAGCCCGACTCCTCCGGACCCGCTGCGGGTCCGCCGGTCCTGGGTTCCCTCCGATCCGTATCCATGGGTCGTTTCGGGAGGGCGGTAGTCCCATGGAGGGCGCTCCTCTCCGGGCTCCTTCGGAGTCGTCGGGCTCCTCATCCCCCCGCCGGCGGCACTCCCTCCCCCTCCGGCGCTTCCTGACCCGGACGAGGGGGACTGGGGGGATCGGGCCGAAATTCCCTCTGTCGCACGGCCCCCTTCCCTCGTCCTCGAGAATACCGCCTTCCATTTCTCGTGGAACTCCCAGGCCACCGTCAGGAACTCGTCCTCCGACCGGGCGGAGCGGCCAAGCTCCATCGCCGCCTTCCAGTCCGAGACGAACTCCAGGTAGCGGCCGTAGAGACGGTATCGGGTCAGGATCACGAAGATCCTCATGAGAAAGGGAAAACGTTCGTGGGGGAGACGGGCCTGGCCGCCCATTTCCCGGTTCAGGACCATCTCACCCAGGATGAAGGGGTTGACGCTCATCCGAAGGTTGTTGATCGCCAGCCTTCTCTTCGGAATCCGAACGGGAAGGAGCGCATCGTAAAGCGGACCGAAGACATTGGCTCCGAGCCGGAGCCGGTCCCGCTGGATCGCGTCGGCCCGATAGTCGTCCATGAGGGTGAGGATGGGAGCCGGAACGGTGTAAAGCCCTTCCGGAGGCTCGGGGAATCCCGCGTGGAGCTTTCCGAGTTCATGGATCGTCCGGAGACGGAGAATTTCCGGGAGGTCCGGCCGCGTCAGGAGGGTCCGCACCCCCATGACCAGGGATCTCCGCCCCGGATCCCAGAGAGTCTTGTCGGTATCGGGCCTCACCGATATCCGGACGGAGAGCCCCCCGGAGTACTGGCTCGACAGGATGGAGAGCCGCCTTTCCAGGGCCCGGACATCGTTCCAGGGGGAGGCCATCGATCAGCCTTCCTTTCGGGGACTTTCCCGGGAAGGGCCGAAGGTCCCTGTCAGAACCTGCTCGATCGCCTGTAGCTGCTCCTCGTCGGGGTACCCGTGCTGATCGTGGGAGATCAGCCGGTTGAGCCAGAGACCCCGGGCCGATGAAACGGGATCGGCCCCATCGAGGATCGCCTGGCCCCAGTTCTTGAGATGGCGTGTCGACAGGGGCGCAGAAAGATGGCCCTGCTTGTAGGCGTCGCGAAGGGTCTCCGCCACGCGCATGATGCCTTCGGCGACTCTCGGGGGAAGCCCCTGGGTCCGGAGAATCTCCCGCTCAAGTTCGGTATTGTAGTCGACGAAGACGATGGACTGGAAACGGTCGAGGAGGGACTCGTCAAGATCGTGCGTCTGGGAATACGAGGCCCCGATGTTGCTCGTGGCGCAGAACTGGATCCGGTCGAGCGGCACCGCGATGATATCCCCCGTGATGAAGTCGTGGAGCTCGTAATGCTCGAGGACAGGGTCGATCGCCTTCAGGATCAGATTGCGGGCTGCCCGGGAGGCCCTGTTCAGCTCGTCGAAGACCACGGCGATCTTCTGGCCGTCATGCGCCAACCTGAAGACTCGCTTCAGGGGCCCCTCGACCCGGGTCCAGTCCCCCAGGGTCTGGGCGATGACCGGCAGGGGAATATCGGGATACTCCTTGGAAAGGGCCATCATGGTGCGCATTTTCTCCTGCGGACCGATCGGAACGGGCTTGGAGAGCAGATCGTAGTCCTCCATCCCGTCGGAGCAGGGGATCATAACGATCTGGTCGACCTTCCCTTCCTTCCGGAGGGCCGACAGGTGTTCGATCACGATGGAAAAGGTCTTCCCGGAGCCGGTCGGTCCATAGAGAAGAACGGAAAAACCTTTTTCGAAAATGGTCCGGAGAGAAAAAGGATCGGCGGAATTCTCGGAGAGTCTGAGATCCGGGAGGGCCTGTTCGCTGGCCTCTTCGACCCGCTTGTCCGTCATTTTCATGGCACCTCCTCCTTTTTCCTGGGTGATGGCCCCCTTCATTCGCGCCCCGAAGAAGTCCGACGAGGGACGGATGGCCTTCTTTTTTCGAAAATAGAGGGACAAGCCCACAAGAAAGAGGGCGACGACCGACAGACCATAGGACATGACGAGGACGGCGCTGGCAGGGGAAAAATAATGGAAGTTGGCACCCAGAATCAACAGGAAGATCGACAGGGTGATGAAGACGAAGATCCCGTAACTGATACGGCGGAAGGTTCCCGAAAAAGAACGGCTCCCCAGAATCAGCAGCATGAGTATGACGACATAACTGACAACAGCGCCGACACCGGCGGCATTACTCATCGCGTCAGAGCCCCCTTACCAGATCCTTCCCCTCAGGGGGACAGGGTTGGATCTTGTCATTAAGTGGTTCCAGCCAAAAAAAAGGGGGGCGGCAATTCGCCACCCCCCCTTCCTTGCGGACTTGACTCCTGGCCAGCGATCACAATTCCTTGTTAGGCCTTGACTTCGTAAGGAACAGCTTTCGCTGCGGGAGCCGTTGCGGTGCGGTAGAGATTGTAGAGGAAGATCCACTGCCCCGTGATGATCATGAAGCCGCCCCAGGACCGGGCCACCATGTAGGGGTGGGAGGCCTGGACGGAGGCCACGTAGGGGATCTCGTAGACCTTGGCCGCCGCCTGGATGAGGCCGGCCGCCGTGAGCGAGGTCCAGAAGA
>DAIBSV010000140.1 GCA_027415455.1 Nitrospirota bacterium
GGTCGAGGTCGTACCGCACTCGGAGGTGCTGCCCTCCTTCCAGGCGTAGGTGTACGGAGACGTGCCGCCACTCGCCGAGGCGGTGTACGTGACGGTGTTGCCCACGTCCGTGGGATTCTGTGAAGCGCTGACCGATGCGCTCACGGCACTGTTGACCGAGAGGTCCTCCGAGGCGGTCGCGGTATGCCCGTCGGCGTCCGTCAGGGTGACGGCAACGGTGAACGTGCCCGCCGAGCTCGGCGTGTAGGTGGTACTGGCGGAGGTCCCCGAGATCGCGGCGCCGTTGACCGTCCAAGCGTACGAGTAGGGGCTCACCCCGCCGGAAGGCGACGCGGTGAACGTCGCCGCGACCCCTACGTCCGTCGGGTTGGGCGAGATGGAGATCGACACCGTAGGGTTCGCCTCTACCGTCTCGGTGACGCTGCCCGACCCGGTCTGTTTCTCGCCGTCGGTGACGGTCGCGGTGACAGCGTAGCTCCCCGAGGTCGAGAAGGTGTAGGAAAGCGTCGCGCCGGTCCCTTCGGCGGCACCGCCGACGGTCCACGCGTACGTGAGGGTCCCCGTCCCGCCGCTTCCGGTCGCGGTGAACGTGACGGCGTATCCCTCGTCGGCGGGGTTTGCGCTCGATGCGACGGTAACGGTAGGGTCCGCGTTGATCGTGACGGAGACGGAAGCGGTGTCGGTGAAACTGGAGGAATCGGTGACGGTGAAATCTACGGTGTACGACCCCGCCGTCGAGAACGAGTAGTCGAACGACGCGGCGGTCGAGATCGTGTTGCCGCTGAGGACCCAAGCGTAAGTGTACGAGCCACTCCCGCCGGTCGCGGAACCCGTGAACGCGATGCTGTATCCGGCGTCTGCCGTGGTGAGGTTCGACGACGCCGACGCGACCAGCGCCGGGTCTACGGTCTCGGTGAGGGTGGTGTTGCTGTAGATGCCGTCGGCGTCTTTGACCGACAGATTCACGTCGTAACTGCCCGAGTCCGGGAACGCGTACGACATGGTGCTGGTGGTCGAGGACTGAGTCGTGCCGCTGACCTTCCATGCGTACGAATAGGGAGACGTGCCCCCCGAGACTGAGGCGGTGAACGTGACGGACACACCGGCGTCGGCGGGGTTTTTCGATGCGGAAATGGTCGCCGTCGGGCCCGCGACGGTGATGGCGAGCCTCTCAATTAAGGCGGAGTAGCCGGCGGCGTTCTCCGCCGCGACGCCAACGCAGTATTGCGTGCCCGGGGACAGGCCGGTCAGTGTATAGCTGGTCGCGAGACCGATGGCCGTAGGGGTGCTGGGGCAACTGATGTCGCCGCTCGGGCTCGCGGCAAACGAGACCCCGTCGCCCGTGATGGTGCCGGGGCCGGTCGGGTTGGTCCACGTCAGCGTCACCGTGGTCTCTGTGGACGTATAGGCGAGGTTCGTGGGGGCGGGCGGGGGGCTCAAGGTGTACGAATCGGTCAGGGTGCCGGGGCCAGCGTCCGTTGCTCTGGAGGAGCCCGAGATGTAACCATCGATGTTGAAAAGGCAGGCAGTCCACGGGGAGCTGAGCGTCGACGATTCTTTCACCTCGCTCGTCGTGCTCGTGGCGTTAAACCAACCTGTCGTGAGGGAGGATGGGCAAGCCTCGGTATCGGAGCCGACGTATATCCACGAGTACCAGCTCGTTCCCGATGGCAGACCGCTCTCGTTAACGATGTAGTCGTACGTCGCTGTGTCCTTCTCCACCGGCACCGCAGGCCCGGCCACGCGAGCGGTCGGCGGGGCGGATGAGGGGGCAGCCGGCAGGGAGACTCGGAGGGGGTGAGACACGGCAAGAGGCGGCGGAACGGGAGGCGCGACGGAGGGGGTGCTGGCCGACGGCGGGGCTTGGCTCAGCGCGAGGAGGGGGGAGGCCACCAGGGCGAGGGAGAGGACGAGGGCGAGGAGGGTGCGGAGTTTCATTCGAACGCACCTACCACCGGCGCGTCCTTTGACACCGCGATCGCGAGGTAGACTCCCGCCGCCAGCGCGACGGTAGTGATGGTGAGGAAAGGGAGCGCGAAGATGCCGAGCAGCGAAGCGACCGCGGCGAACGCGTCGATGGCCCATATCAGCGCCGCCGCGAGCGACTGGCCGACAGCGACGATGAGGTCAACGATGATCGTGAGGGCTCCGTTGTACATCCACAGGATCACGCCCTCGACGAGCGTCGCCATGTAGTGCGACGCGGAACTCACCGCGCCGCTCGCCTTCGAGGCCACGTAGTTGACGGCGTTCTGGACGCAGTTGCCCCACGACAGCGGGTCGATCGAGCAACTCCCCATGCCGTCAGTCCCCCAGCATGGCCTTGGCACTGCCCGTCATGGCGAGGATCGCGTAGACGGCCATCGCCGTGGCGAGCAGGGCTACAACGAGCCCGACCGGCCCGAAGACGCCGAGCGAGGACAGTGCGGATCCCCACGGCGCCACGAGCGACGCGAACGCTGTAGCGGTGGCGCCGAGGACCGACGATATCGGATACGCTATCCCCTGGTAGAGCGCCGTCTGGATGGCGTCGTACGTGTCCTTGAGGAACTGGTAGAGCCAGGAGGGAAGGCCGTTGCCGCCGCCCGGTTGGGACATGACGAAGACCGACGCGGCGTTGGACGTGACGACAGCGCACCCGGAGGACAGCGCACCGGTGAAGTTCCACGTTCCCGTCGGCGCTTGCGAGGCCCAGACGTAGGTGAATGTCCCGTTGCCGGTGACGGCCGCCGAGTATGGATTGAGGAATGAGGCCCCGTTGGCAAGCTGCCAGTTCAACGCCCCGTCACCACAACTCGTGTTGTAGTCGGAGACGGACAGCGTGAGTTGGACGCTGCCGCCGAGGAAAACGGAGCTCGGACTGACGGTCGCCAAGATGGACGCGGCCGCTCCGGGGACGGCCGGAGATTGATGGGGGGACCCTGCTGCGCTTGCGACCGGGCTAATCGCCAGAGACGCCGTCACCGCGAGAAGCACGCCGACCGTCACGAGCGCCGCCAAGTGTCGCATGCATCAGAGGTCGTCCTCGCCCTCCATGAGGTCCCTCTCGATGCCGATCCCATCGAGGAGCATGTAGGCCACCACGGCCGCGACTCCGAGGCTCACGACGACCATCAGCGGCCCCCAAACGCCGTACTGCCCGAGCGCGAATCCCCAGCCTTGGAACATCTGCGCAATGCCTTGGGCGAAGGCCGAGAACACCGTCGAGAACGCGTTACCGAGGCCGGTGAGGACGATCTGGATGAACCCCGAAAAGAGATTCCAGATGCTGTTGAAGATGCTCGGGCCGGTGACGTTGGTCGAGTTCGACGCGGTGAGGGCCGCGGCCGGCGCGGCGTGCGACGGGGATACAGCGGTCCCGGTCGTGGCGAGCGCGCCGGCCGTAGCGAAGAACGTCGCCGCGAGCAGGAGTGCCACCACCGCTACGGCTGCGAGCGCTGGAGCGAGAGGGCCCACGCGCCGGAAGAGAGAGCGGATCCGAATCATTGACTACGCCCTCACAAAGCGGCGCGAGTGGGACCACGCCGCGTCCCATATCAGGACCAGGCCCGCGAAGATGATCGCGATCAGCTCGTAGACGGCGAAGAAGTTGCCGCCGGCGATGGCGGGGTTGATCAAGTAGCTGCCGAAGTTAAACACGTACGCCATCAGACCCCCGAACAGGCCCCCGAGCAGGAACCCGAGCAGCGAGCGCCAGACCACGTCCCACGCGCCGTCGCCGGGCGGGGTAAAAACCTCGATCACGAGCCAGAACGCCGCGCCGAAGAGAAGCATACCGGCCATGATCCCCTGGGTGATCAGGACGGTGTGCCCCATCACGATGAAGGAGGGCTTGCTCAGCATCGTCACGAGCAGGAGGATCGTCGCGATGGTGGCCGCTACGATGGCGCCCAAGCTCCACTTGCCAACTCGCCGCGCCATCGATCTACCCTCCCCTCGCCTTGCGGCGCCCGCGCATCAATCGCTTCGGCATGTCGCGCGTGATTCGGTGGACTTCGAGGTCGTACCACGGCATGGCGAGGATCGCCAGGATGAACACGATCGTGCCGCCGATGATGTAACCGATGTCCTCGGCGGCGGCGAACCCGAACCAGCTCGTGACGCCGCCGTTCCCCTTCGCGGCGAGCGCGACGCCGCTGTAGCTGGCGGCGCTCGACGTGATCTCGAGGATGGCGTGCTGGTCGGTGGGTCCCGTGAGGTACTGAGGCGAGATCGAGATCGAGACAGAGGAAAGCGAGGACGCCGAGACCTGCGCGTACTCCGTGAACGAGGTCGCGCCGTTGCCGACGCCGAACGTGACGGTCCCGGAGCCGGTATCGCCGGTCGCGAGACTTAACTCGTTAACACTTGACCCCTGCATCTGCCCGACAGTGAGGTTCTCGATCACGTAGGCGGTCGTAACGCCGGAGGGCATCGTCCAAGAGTACGTTCCCGCGGTGTGCGCGAACGCGATCTGCGTTCCGTTCGGGGCTTCCACGGCGTAGATCGTCGTGGCTCCCGACTGGACCGTGACCGTGCTGGAATCGGCGATGAACGACCCGAGCGCCGCCGAGGCGGGCACGACCGCGACCGCCACGATCAGCAGGAGTAGCGCGAAAAGAGTTTGCCGTTGTCCCTTGCTTCGTCCGCTTTCCGCCAACGTTTCCTCGGCGCAGAACGCGGGCGGTGCACGACGCACAGGGCGTCCCGCCCGCGTCGTGCGACCTTACCTATGAAACAAGGGGTTTATTTAGACGTGCCTCGCGCGGAAACCGTTTCGCGACCCCTCCCGGGGACGTTCAAATCACGCTTGGAGCG
>DAIBSV010000141.1 GCA_027415455.1 Nitrospirota bacterium
GACCTTTTTCTATCCCCAAAGGCAATCCCCTCTTTCCCCTTGATCCGGACCATCTGACCCGAGGCGGCCATCGTGGCCTCCCTGGAGTCCTTCAGGGGGTTCTTGAAGAAGGGATCGTCCCCGGGGGAGAGGGGGGTTCCTCTCGAACGGGATGGAGGGAGAGATCCTCTCCGGAAACCCCGGAAATGGCCGATATCTTTTTCTTAATCCTTGAAGGATCCCAAAGGGCTTATTGGGGGGATCGGCTTTTTCTCCTTTCTCCGGGGAGGCTTCTGGGGGATTGGCCAGTTCCGGATTGACCGGTGGCAGCGGAAGATCCAGACAGCAAAGGAAGCGATGGAACCCTCTGAAGGAGACGGATCCGGAAGCCTCCCGGGGGATGAGGAGAGGAAAAAGATGGATCTTGGCGGAGAAGAGTTGATCCAAATTCCTGTCGGGATATGAGAGATGAGAGGTCTTCTCCCCGGGGGAGATTTCGGTGACGGAGTCCTTTGTGAAACCCTTTGGACTCTCCCGCTTCCATTACCGTCCCGGAGTCGCCTCATCGGCTCTCACATCATCGACCCGGGCGCTCGTTTCGGATCCGACTGCTTTGGCCGGTTCTGGAAGGACAAGGACTATGCCTTGGAAGGCCTGGAAGAAATGGCCCAGAAGATCGACCCGACCCACTGGAAACGGAGGAGCGTCCTTCCCTTCTGGACGGTCCGGGTCTTTCCAGTCCGGATTTCAGGAATCGCTGAATTTTATCCGCGAACGGACCGATCTTCTCTTTTACGATCCCGCAACGGAGCTGGGATGCGCCTTTTTCGGAGGACAAGTCCGGTGGCTCCCAATGAGGCAGGCTTTCAAGGTGGCCATGACTCCCATGTGGTCTTCGATGAGGCCCTCACGGGGGAGGAATTTCTGCAAAACCCCTGAGGATTTCCGGGACCTTTTTGCAAGGATCTTTTCCAAAGGGAGCAAATAACAGAATTCGAATCGAGGAATCGGGTGAGAGGGTGTCCGGCAAAGGGATTCTCTTGTTAATCCTGGCCCGGAAGACCAGATTTTATTTTGTCAGGGAATCGAGGAGAAAGTTTCGGACTATGGAAATATCGGACTCATGAAGAGGAAGGGTGGGAACAACGAAGCCCCAGAGGAAAAACGGAGGACGAGACCTCTCGTCTACCGATTCTTGCGTCTTGTCTACCGGAGAATCCCCCTTTCCGGCGGCCTCCGCTATTCTCTCCGAAGGTTTGTCCGTGGGCTTTTTTCCGAGGAAAGGAGGGTCAGCTACCAGACCTGGATAAAACTTTCCCGGACCTGTTGCAAGTCCGAACGAAAGGAGATCGAGAAAAAGATTCAATCCCTTAAGTCCCGCCCGACCCTTTCATTTATGGTCGTAATCGTTGAGGGAATTCCTCCGGGCCTTCCCAGGCTGGTTAAGTCTCTTCTGGCCCAAATCTATCCCCGTTGGGAGTTGTTGATCCTCTCCCCCGCCACCCTCGAAAAAAGCCGGATTTTAAAAGATTTCCCCGACGAGCGGATTCGACACCTGGATCTTCCGGAACAATTACTGAACATTTCCGATTGTCTCGCCTGTTCTCTGGAACAGGCCACGGGTCAATTTCTTGGAATTCTGGGGTCCGAAGACAGCCTGTCAGAGTCGGCCTTGGCTGAGGTGGTGTCAGCTTTGGAGGAAAATCCCAAGTGGAGGCTTGTCTATACCGATGAGGATTGTGTCGACAACGAGGGAATCCGTCACTCTCCTTTTTTCAAGCCCGACTTTAGTCCGGAGCTTCTTCTTTCCCAGAATTACCTGGGAGATCTGGCCTTCTACCGCCGGGATCGACTCCGTGAAATCCTGGCCACAGGACCTTTGTTTGAAAAGGCGGAGCGATTTGATCTGAACCTTCGATTTGTCACGGGACTGGATTCTTCACAGATAGGCCACATTCCCAAGGTCTTGTACCATTCCTATGATCCTGCAAGGCCCAGGATCGGGAAATCCCTTTCAGAGATTCCCCTTCCCCGAAAATTTACGCCTACCCCCGAAGGCGAAAAAGTCCTGCAGAGTCATTTGGACCGACGGGGGATTGCGGCTCAGGTGGAAATCGGTCCCAAAAGGGTGAGCTATAGGATGCAGGGCAAATTTAAAGACTCACCCAAAGTCACCATCGTCATGCCATCCGCCTGTAAACTTTCAATTCTCAAACCTTGTCTTGAAATTCTATGGGCTCGAACGAAATATCGGGAATTTGAAGTCCTCCTGGTTGTCAATGAAATACGATATTTGGTTCCGGAACAGGCCAAATTCCTGGACGGGATCAAAAATAATCCCGGAATCAGGATCCTTGTCTATGAGGACCAGCCCTTCAACTATTCGAAATTGAACAACTGGGCCATCCAACACTCCGATGCCCCCTTCGTATGTTTGTTGAACGATGATACGGAGGTGATGTCCCGGGATTGGCTCTCCGAAATGGTTTTCTGGTCCCGCCAGGAAGGAATCGGAGCGGTCGGCGCCAAGCTTCTCTACCCGGATGGGAGAATCCAGCATGCGGGTGTCTTTCTCGGAAGGGAAGGGGGACTTCACGCCTTCCGATTTTTCCCTGGAGATTCGGACGGATATATGGGGCGATTGCAGGCGGTCTGCAACTATAGTGCGGTGACCGGAGCCTGTCTTCTCATACGGCGCGAATTGTATGACCGGGTCGGAGGGCTCGATGAAGAGGCCTTTCCGGTGGCCTTCAACGATATCGATTTGTGTCTGAAACTGGGTCTCAAGGGTTATCGGACCGTCTGGACCCCCTTTGCCGAACTTATCCATAAGGAATCTGTTTCGAGGGGTTTCGACGACACTCCTGAAAAAGAGGAAAGATTTCTAAAAGAGTTCGAAGTCTTTAAAATGCGGTGGGGGCGGGTGATGGGGGACGATCCGCTATACAATCCCAATCTCTCCCTGTTGTCCGAAGATTTTTCCCTGACCTTTCCTCCTCGAAAAAGGGGTTTCTGTCTCGGAGAAAGTTGATCAAAGCAGAGAATCAGTTGAAAGAATGCACAAGAAAAATGATCGGATCTTCATTGACAAGCTTTAAAGTTCTGAAAGGATCGTCATGACCGCCTGTCCTGTGTGTGCCGTGGGACATTCCCGACATTATGCCATCATTGAAAGCCTGAACTTTTTTCAATGCGATTCATGTCAGTCGGTTTATCTTGATCCCGAGATTCTTGCCTCAATCGACTGCGGAACGGATCCAAGATCCTTCGATGAGATTTATTGGAAAAAGGAGAGGGATAAAGCCAGACTTCGAGCTTCGGGAGAGTCCTTAACCAGAGCAGGTGAGGCGATCCTTTACGCCCGGCGCCCCGTGAGGAGATTCCTGGATGTGGGGGCGGGAGGGGGAGAACTTCTCGATGAACTGGTGTGGCTCTTTCCTGAGGACGAAGATCTTTTTCATGGAATCGAAGCATGTCCGCCTTCCCGCCATTCCGATCATCAGAACTTCAAGACCGGGTCGGAGGGCTCTCTTGAGGGAACATTCGATGCGGGGGTGTGTATCGAGGTCCTGGGATACCTGACACCCAAGAATCTTCAATCTCTTATTTCGGACCTCTCACGGGTAAGCGAAATCGACAGCCTGTGGCTTTTCCAAACAGGTGAGCCAAACTTTGAGATCGGGGACAAAAAACCAGGAGATCTTGGCCCTCTTTCCCGTGGTCGCATTGTCTCCTATTCTCTCAAAGGCTTGGGTCCGATCTTTGAAAGGTCTGGCTTTAAAATTCAGGAATGTCCGGGAAAATCACGGGCCTTTATGGCCGAATTCCGACCTTCTGGTGAGATTCCCTTCGAAGAGCGATTTCTCCATCCTTTAGAATTTAATAAAAAATTGTTAATGAAATCAGGCCTTCTCTACCAGGCGAGTTTTGAATCGGCCCGTGCTTCCTTCTATTTTCAAGAAAATCGTGAAAAAGCCGAACGGGCACAACGCCTGGAGAAAGAACTCCTTGAGAGCCGATCAGTACATACCCAAATTGAAAGCCGATTCAAGCTGGAAATGAAGGAACGGGATTCCCAAATTCAATCTTTAAAGAAGGATCTTGAGGCGATTACCGCTTCCAAATCCTGGGTCGTGACCCAACATCTGAGAAAGATAGCGGGTAGGGTTCCTCCGTCAATTAAGCAAGAGATCTGGAAAATGGGTCGGGCCATTTTCCGGATCTTGCGGAGAGGATGGCATATTGTCAGAAGGGTCTTTCATCTCCGGGACTCTCTTGACCGCCTTGGACATTCTTTGATTCGAATTCTGGTGTCGGGAAACAGGAAAAAATATTTCTCCGCTCTTTACAGACGGCTTGAATCGATGCCAATTCTGGGATCCATCTCAAGAAAAGTCTATGCGCGGTACAAGACTCAGGAAGGTAATTATCAGCTCTGGATACAGAACTACGATACTCTCACTGACATCGACAGGGAGGTTTTCAGAAAGGCCATGGAGGGATTTACGACCAATCCCCTGATTTCCGTCGTCATGCCGGTCTACAACACCCCGAAACAGTGGCTCGTGAAAGCCATCGAATCGGTCCGAAGCCAGATCTATCCCCACTGGGAACTCTGCATTTCCGACAATGCCTCCACTCTCCCGGATGTTCGCAAGGTATTAGACGAATACGCCCGGCTCGATCCCCGGATTCATGTCGTCTACCGGCAGACGAACGGTCATATCTGTGCGAATTCGAATACGGCCCTGACCCTCGCCACGGGGGAATTCATTGCCTTGATGGATTCGGATGAT
>DAIBSV010000142.1 GCA_027415455.1 Nitrospirota bacterium
GAGCACGAACAGGAGCTCCTCCCGGGTCAGTCCGTATTTTTTCGCATAAAAGGCATCGAGTTCCGCCCGCAGGAGAGCCCGACGCTCGGGGTTCCAGGGGAAGGGGTCCCCTTGATACCCAAGATCCCTCGCAAAGGGAGTCATGTCGTCGGCGGTGTAGACAAGTTCCAGAACTCGCGGAAGGAGAAAGTCGAGATCTGCGGGGGAATAAGCCCCTGGAGGAAAGAGAGGAAGCTGTTTCATTGTAAAATATTTAAGATGGGTACCGCCTACTTTCTGACGTGACGCATAATCAAAAGACAAGGATGAAAGATTAGCAATTAGTCCACATTTTTCTCTTGGAAACCTATCTGAAAGCATTAAAAGAAAAGTATCTCCTGATCCCACCCTGGGAATCACCCCCGCAATGACGGTCCGTTCATCCGTTGACCTTGCAATATCCCTCCATCCCAAGAGCCAGCCCCGTTTTTGTTCTTTCCGGATTCCACCCTCGAAGGATGAGAGGGCCTTGTCCACCTCATGTTCAGGAACCCAATACCGGGGCCGCACAGAATACGCCGAATCGGCCTTCTCCGAATCCGTCACGTCTCGGGTATCTTTCCCGTTCTCTTCATAAGTGGCAAACCGGTGGTCGAAATGATGCACCATCTTGGCCTCATACAAGGGCACATAGACCGTTCCATCGAGAAGCTTTGCCGTCACGCCGGAGAAGATGGCCTCTTTCCCCCTGAGATCATTCATCGTCAAAAACAGCTTGCTGTCATTGGACATATCGAACAATCTTGAAAACTTCACCCCCCAGGGATTCTCGTCCTCCGCCCCCTCCCGGATAAAAACCCCGGCCTTCTCGTAGATCTTTTTTGTCAGGGCAAAATCCTTCTGACTTCGGAACGTGGGGCAGGTTCCGGTATTGGGATTGAAAAGCCGAATGTCTTCGGAGGACAGGGCGAACGTGCGTCGCTCATCGGCAAGATGTTCGGATCGGGTGGCAAAGAAGAGGAATTGGCTCGCCTTGATTTGATGGCCCAGTGTGATCAGGCTGAAGCGATAGCTTTTATGAACAGCCGGAAACAGTCCCTCCCGGTTCTCAAAGTCATACAGGGACACCAAGCGTCCGTTCTGAACCAGGTGGTCAAAGTAAAACTTGGTGGTGTCATCGGTGGCGATTCCGGTGGGCACCAAAAATCCGCCCTGTCCATGGAAATTCAGCAAAGAGAGGATGGTCTCGGCAAAAAGAGCATAGGTGTTGACATCTCCTCGACCCGTCAACGGGTATCGGCCCGATTGCCGGATAAATTGGGATTCGGCTTCAGACTTTCTTCGAGCCTCTATAAAGGAGTGGTAGAGGCGTCCTTCAAAAGAATCGGGGCCGTTTTTTTTAAGGGATTCTATCAGAGACTTTCGGATGGCAGCATTTTGGGCCTCGGCAATCTCAGGCAGGCGTGTTTTGAAATACTCTTCCTCCTGCAGCTTAATCCTCTCCCACGGAGGATTCCCCAACACAACGTCGAAACCACCCCGGGCAAAGACCTCCGGAAACTGAAGTGGCCAGTGGAAGAAACGGAGTTCCCGGGAGACTTCCTCGATCGCCTCGCACATCTCATGAGGAATCGGTGCATTCTGCATGACCCGATTCAGATCGTCCGTCACCGGAATCACCGAATGCTTCTCCCGCGTCTTGGGAAGAAAAAAGGCCGACGTGAACAGATCGGCCGAAAGCCGTCTCTGGTCCTGAGCGGAGATTTGTTGAATCCAGGCCTTTTCCTTCCGGGCAATATCTTCCAGCGTCTCTTCCGGAAGCGTATCCAGATCGATCACCGGAGCCGGAACGCGCTCCTGTGATCCTTTAAAAGGCATCGGGCTGTGGACTCTTTGGATGAAGGGATTGTTGCGTTTTTTGATTCCCCGGGCGACCTCCTTGTCGTCCCCGGTCAAGGCGACATAAGCCTCCGCCGGAATGCCTTTTTTCAGAGGATCCATATCGAGGAGCCCTACCAGGGAATTCCCGCACAGAATATGGTTGTCCAAAAATCCCAGGGGTTTTCCCGGCTCGACCGTTTCAAGCCAGAGCGCTGTTCGGCAAAGCTCGACCGCCAGAGGGTTGGCGTCCACGCCGAAGATCGTATGGGCCACAACCTCCCGAAGGGTATGACGCCGGCTCTCCTCGTCCGGGCTGTCCGTCTGCATTCGGACTCTGGCCAATTCGAGGGCCAGACGCCTGGCCGCTGCCAGAAGAAAATGGCCCGAACCGCAGGACGGGTCGACGATACGAAGATCCAGAAGGGCTTTGGCCGGTGAGGAGCTTTCGGAAAGAGTGCGGTCGATAACCGGATCCAGGGCACTTCGTATCAGATCCTGCACCAGGCTGTCCGGCGTGTAGTAGCTTCCCGTATTTTTGCGTTCCGATCCGGAAGCGGACCGTTCTCCGCCTCCCTCTTCCTCTTGGTATCCGACATAGAAAAAGCGCCAGGGAATTCCATCCACATTGACCGCGGGATGCAGCTCCAGAAGATGTTCATAGACACTTCCCAACTCCTCGGTATCCATATCCCGGTAGTTGATGCGGGAGAGCATTCCGTTCGACTCGAAATACCCGAGCTCGCGCACGGCCGACAGGAGAGAGGCATTGTCGATCAGCGAGGCTGTGAGATGGGAACACTGGTTTTCGGAAAACAGCCCCCCAAGAGGAGAAAGACCCAGGTCCGGAGATCCCTTGGCCAACCCCTCGAAGGTCACGAGAAGACCCTGCCAAAGATCCGGATACTCGTCAAAGAGCCTCCGTCGTCTGGCCCGCTCCCGCAAATTTGACATCGAATATCCGGCCCGGTAACGCTCCCGGATCGCTCCTCCCAGACGACGTTCATGAAGGAGGTTACGGTCCTCGACGGTCATCAGAAACAGGAAGCGGTAAACAAGCCGCAAGAGCTGTTGATGAAAATCCGAAGCCGTGATCTCTCCGGAAGAGAAATTCTTTCGAAGAGCGTCATTCTTCGGAAAAGCCAGAAATCCGTTTCCGAGAAACTGCAAAGCCTTGCGCACTCCGTTTCGGAGATCAGACAAGGCCCGTTCCCCCGTCTTCTCAGCCTCTCCGCGCCAGATCTCGAGAACCGGCTCTGCCTGCCCTGTTGGAATCCGGAAGCGACTGGCGTGAAAAAGCAGGCAGAAGAGGACAAAATCCGGATAGAGGTCCTCCTCCATGATCCGATTCAGATCCGCCTCGATGTAGGCGGGGCGGGTCAGAGAGGGATTTTCCCGGACAAGCCGGATCACCGATCCATTGAAGGCGAGCCCCCATCGATGGGGGATGAAACGGGCATTCAGGAACTCCTGCAAAAGCCCCTGAGGAGAGCGTTTGCGATGACCATCTCCCCATTCGGCCCCGGTCTGATCAAGAGAGCCACCGGAGGGAAGGAGAACAAGGGGAACGCCCTTGTCATGGGATAGGTGGGTGACCGGGAATCGGCGCTCCCCCCTTTGCCATCCATCGAGAGGGGCGAGATCGTCGAAGGAGAGAATCTCCTTCAAAACCTTCATCATCCATCGGGAGGCATCAGGCCCTTCCTCCTTTTTTCCTTTAAAGAATTCCCATTCTCCTTGGGCAATTCGCCACCATCGGCCCATTTCATCGCGCAGGTTCAGCCCCTTGGAAAGCCCGTAGTCCTCTCCTCCCTGATAGGGAGCGGAAAAAGAAGCCAGCAGACGCAAAAAATCCGGAGAAAAAAGCCCTCCATAAACAGAAACAGCCGATCCGAAGGGGAGAGAGTCTTCGGGGGATCCCTTTCGGGTGGCAAGCGTCGTCATTTCTCCTCCGACATACGGTCCGGCATCAGCACTGTAATGCTGATCACGTCTGGTGGCAGATTGGGAATCACCTCAAAGCGCCCTCCCGTTGCCGCGCTGGCCGACAGAACCCGTTGATGGTCTTCTGTCAGGGCACTGGCACGCTCCCGGGCCAAATTTTCCAACGCTCCGGAGATTCCCGGGAGACTATCCACCACTTGGCGAACCAGCCTTTTGCGTTGCTCCGGCTCCATGTTCCGGGAGGCCGGCTCTTCCATCAAGAAGACTCCCTCTCCAAAAAGAGAAAGAAGGGGCGAGTCTCCCCTCTGGAAGGCGGCAATCTGGATCTCCTCCGAGAGGAGGGTGCGGGATCGGTTTTTTCGGGAGGTCACAATCTGGTTTCTGAATCGGAGGAGAAGGAGGACCGTCCTTTTCGAAACGCTTTTTGTATAGATGGCACCCGACCGGGACACAATCCCATCGGCCTTTTCCGCCAAGGCCATTTCGGAGAGGTAATCGGCCAACGCCACCACGACCGGGTGGGACCGGTGGAGAATCAGTCCGGTCGATCCGGGGGAAAAACCGATTTTTTGCCGTCCGGTGATGCCACACTCCCCCAAAGAATCCCGAAGGGCAGAAGGCAGAAAGTCCGGATTCCACCAGAATCCGTCCTTGCGCTCTTCGAGCGGGGCGCCCAGACGCTGGGCCGCTAGCCTCACATAGCGTTTGACATCCTCGTCTCCTCCCAGAATGGCCAGGCTCCGGTTCCACTCCGGAAGCACCTCGTCGGGCCTCAGGCGGTTCTGGGCAAAGATGGTCCGGCTTTTTCCCACGGCATTTTCCCGGGCGCTCTTCCAGGCCGCATCCATCTCCTTTACAGACGCCATTTCCTCCACGTCCACGGGGTCGAAGGTCAGTTTCAGCTTTCCCTGAATTTTTTTTCCTTCTTGCTCGTGCTCCTTCTTTCGAAAGACAACTG
>DAIBSV010000143.1 GCA_027415455.1 Nitrospirota bacterium
GGCAATGCAGGAAGGCCGGTGGAACAAGGTAAAAGTCTTGCAACACCTGCTGACCCACTCGTTTTCCGGCAAAGCACTGGCCGTCAAGCGGGTGACGGAAAATCAAGGCAAACGAACACCGGGAGTGGACCGGGTGATCTGGTCAGACCCGAGCACCAAATCGCACGCCGTATTGTCCCTGAAAAGCAAAGGCTATCGGCCCAAGCCGCTCAGGCGGATCACCATACCGAAGAAGAACGGCAAGAGACGTCCCCTCGGCATTCCGACGATGAAGGACCGCGCCATGCAAGCGCTTTACAAACTGGCGCTCGACCCCATTGCAGAAACCCGTGCGGATCGAAATTCCTACGGCTTCAGGCCGGGGAGGTCCACTGCGGATGCGGCAGAGCAATGCTTTACCATTCTGGCCAAGCAAAAAAGCCCGAAATGGGTTCTGGAGGTGGATATCAAAGGCTTCTTCGACAATCTCTCCCACGACTGGATTCTCGCCAATATTCCTGTGAACAAGGGAGTCCTCCGGAAGTGGTTGAAGGCGGGTTTCATGGAAAAAGGAAGACTCTTCCCAACCGAAGCAGGAACCCCGCAGGGAGGGATTAGTACGCCCCGGACACAATGCATAACTTTCCCCGGAGCGAGGCTGGGAGGGGATGTTCGGTCCTTCCGGAGCCGGGCCCCCTGCGATCGGTCCCCGACCGACAGGGATCGAGTGGCGAATCGTGAGGGTGTCGTCTCCCACGGCGATCTCTTTGACGAGAAGCCGCATGATGCGCCGCTTCTCCGAGACGTCGAGCGTTCCCGCGTTCTTCTGCAGACGTTCCCGAAAAGAGGACAGGACGTCCGCAAGCTTGAGCGTGGCCGACGGATCGATGGCCATGGCTTCCAAGGCCAGTGCTTCGTCCCGGACGGTCTGGCTCCGCCCCTTCAGGGCCGGCATGCGGCTTCGCAGCTCTTCGAGCGACATGAGCCCTTCCTGGTAGGCGGTCAGAAGGCGCTCCATGCTGTTCCGCAGGCGTATTTCCTCCTGTTTCAGGGCTTCGAGCCGCCGCTGGGTTGGATCCGCATGCCGCGCCGCCTCCTGCCGCCTTTTCAGCTCATTTTCGATGAGGGACGGGTCGTCCAGCAGGCGAACGACCTCTCCCCAGACGATCGGGTCGAGAAGGTCCTGCCGGATCGGTTTTTGGGGGCATAGCGGCGTTCCTCCGTGGCGATAGGCGTCCGATCCATAGCACCGGTAGTAGTAGATCATTCGGGCGCTGGTCCGCGTGGAGCTCCGATAGAGCCCGTAGCTGCAATGCCGGCAGTAGAGAAGGCCCTGGAGAAGACTTTCGACCTTCGTCCGGCGCGGAGAGAACTGCTTGTTCTGCCGGAGACGCTCTTCGGCCAGCGCGAACGTCTCGGACGTCACGATCGCCGGGACGGGGATCTCGATCCACTCCTCGCGGGGCCGATCAACGGTGGCCGCCCTTTGAGACACCCGGCCCCCCTTGAGCCGCATGGGCCGGGTGATCCTCTGGCGGGGCGCGTTTTTTGTCTTTCCGAAGCAGGCGGTGCCCCGGTAGGCCGGATTCTTGAGGATCCCCCACACCGAACTCCGCTCCCAGCGTTTTCCGGACTTTCGCGCAGGGATTCCCTCCGCGTTCAACCGGGCCGTGATCTTTCCGATGGCCAAGCCTTCCCCCGTATAGAGCGCGTAGATCTTTCTCACCACCGCCGCCTCCGGCTCGAAGATCTCGTAGTATCCCGGTCTTTCCTGCGTTTTCTTGACGTACCGGAACCCGTAGGGAGCGCCGCTCAGCACGCTGGCTTCTCCCTGCTTGGCCCGATGGCGCTTGCCCCGCCGGGACCGCTCCAGGATCTGCGCCCGCTCGTATTCCGCCAGCATCCCCTGCACCTGCAGAAGAAGCCGTTCCTCCGGCGTCTCGGCCTGGGGGGCCCGGACGAAGACCGTCTCCACCCCGTTCCTGGAGAACTCCTCCATCAGAAGAACCTGGTAGGCGTACTTGCGGCTCAAGCGGTCCGGGGACAGGACGAGCGCCGCCTGGATCTGTCCGGAGGCCGCCAGGTCCCGGACCTGCTCGAGCCCCGGACGGACGAGGTTGGCCCCGCTATACCCGTCGTCCTCGAAGACCCATTCCTCCGGCACCTGGTATCCGTTCGTCCGGGCGAATTCCTTCACGGCCTCCGTCTGGCTGGCGATCGTGTGACTCTCCCGTTGCTTGTCCGAAGACACCCGTGCGTAGATCGCCGCCAGCTTGTTCATTCGCCTCTCCCCCCTTCAGTCCCGGCCCCGCGACAACGGGACGGGCATGTTCGGGAACAAGAATGCCATAGCTCTGTTCCAGCTTTTCAGACAACAGTCGGTCGAAAACGTACTCATGGTCGATGCCGATGGGCTTTCGGCCCCTCTCAGCCACGACCCCGTTCTCTCGCAACCCAGTCCTTCACGGCCCGGGCCACGATCTCCCCGATCGCGAGACCGCGGGTGCGGGACTCTTCCCGAAGACGCCGCGCCACGCTTTCCGGAACCTTGATCGTCATGGGAACCGACACCTCCCCCACCGGCACGGGATGGCCCAGCTCCTGGACCTCCTCCAGGTACCGGTACGCCTGTCTGCGCGAAACGCCGTAGCGGTTGACGAGAATGTCGGCGGCCTTGGCCATTTCCTCCCCCCTGGTGAGAAGAGCATGGGCGGCATTGAGCCGTTTGGCTCTTTCCGGGTCGGTCGATCGGCTCATTTGTCATAAACAAATTACCTTTTGCGCCTCTTGTCAAGAAGGTTTTTTTGCCGGTCCAAGCCGATCTCGCGGTCGAATTCGAAGTTATGCTTTGTGTCCGAGGCGTAAGAGGCGACCCTTGGGGGGTCCCTTCCAACCGATCCAGCACCACTCCATCCGCCATGATGCTGGCTTGAAGATACCGTCGGACCAGCGTCAGGATTCTCTTATCTCCGATCCTTTTCGCCAGTCGATCCATGAGAATGTCGTGGTTCACCCGGTCGAAAAACCTCTCCAAGTCCACGTCGACCACAATCTGGTAGCCTTCCTCCACATAACGCTTCGCTTGCTTGACCGCGTCATGAGCACTCCGGCCCGGCCGAAATCCATAACTGAACTCAGAAAATGTCGGGTCGATCAGCGGCTGAAGAATTTGTAGCAGTCCCTGTTGGATCAGACGATCGACCACGGTCTCCGGGAGGGACAGCTCCCGGAGCCTCTCCCGGAAGTCGCAGACAAAGGGATAGGCCAGGACCGTTTTGACCGAAGTCCCCCGGCCCTTGCGCCCCAATCCCGCCGTCGAACCGATCTCCACAAAGTTCGCCGCCCGGTAGCACGTCCCGGAAAACCGCTCCCGCTCGACGAAGGTCTCGACCAGCACCGGACGCTCGCCAAAGGCACGTTCCCAGTCGCCGGGCAGGCGCCGGAGAAGCCGCCCCAGAAGATGCGAGGCCAGATGGGAAACCCGCAGATGCGGCAAAATCAGAAAACGGCTGTTGTTCACCACCTTGCCGAGGTTCTTCTCCCGCGTCTCGGAAGACCATCCGATCCAGAGATCCCGGACCGCGACCTTCCAGGCAGGCGACGAGAAGGCCGCTCCTCCCACATAGCCAAGAACGGAGCTCCGGGCCAGATACCGGATCTGGGCGCCGCACAGAGGCCCCTTGCCCAGATAATAATACTTCGAAAAGAGCGCGTTCCAGACCCGGGACGTCTCTTTTGTCGTCACCGGCACGATCTCGAGGAGCCCCAGCCCGGACAGGGATCCCTCAAACGATCCCGCCACTGTCTCCCACAGGGGATCCCCGGTCTCCGGAGGTTTCCATCCGGGAACGGGCCCCCGCGATGCGGGAAGGACGATCTCTCCCCTCTTTTCCAGTTCCCTCAAAATCAGCCGACCGGTCATATCCTGGGGCTTTTGGTTGGCTCTCCGCCAACCCAGGATCTCGCAGACCCTCCGTGCCAGGGCGCTCCGGGAGACGGCCTTCCCCGCCTTGGCCCGAATCGTTTCGAGAATCCTTGTGTCGAGAGTCTTGCCGAAGATTTTCATGCCAATCAGGGTACACGAAACATCTTCTTGTGTTCATCCTTTGTTTTCACTTCATTACACCAACTTATTGCTGAATCTCATTGCAAGATCAACAGTGATCGGTCGATCCCCCCTTATCACGTGGGAAATACGCATTGGGTGAACATCAATTTTCTCCGGAATGTCGCCCATCATATCCGATGCGATTCGTTTAATTTCGAGATCCCTGATTCCTTTCGAAAAGAAGCTCCTCATTTCATCCAGAAAAGGGGGCCTTTCAACTAAACTTCCAGCAGGAAAAGTAGCGCAAGATGCCAGAAATAGTAATTTTTTTTAATTTTTTGACAATGCAGAGTCTGACTACGCCTGCCTCAGATGTTCGGGCTCACGCCCAGGAGCTCCAAGGCTTTCTGCTGGAAAGGCGTGCTTTTTGTCAGCATGGCAAAGCGCGCGGCCTTGTCCTTTCCCGTCTGCATCACGTTTCTGACAAGCGTTCCCAAGTCTTCGAGCAGCCCTCCGAACGTCTGGACGGGCAGTCCTTCCTCGGTCGCGTGAAGACGGGCCTTCTTCCGGGTCTTCTGTGACGCAACGGCCGGACTGACGATGTCCGGGCGCGCGTTTTTGGCTCCGTCCCG
>DAIBSV010000144.1 GCA_027415455.1 Nitrospirota bacterium
ACGCCCGTTACTATTCCGAGAAACTTCGTCAGGTGATGAAGAGACGGCAGGCGATCTTTGACGCCTCCCGTCTCTTACAAGCGGCCAATTCAGGGATTCCGGAGGATATTGCCCGGGTCCGTGCGGAGATCTCCAAAATCTCTTCCGGACAATCTGAAAGGCCCGACTGGAGAAAGTATCGGATAACTATTTCCCGGGCCGCAACGGACACTCCCCCGCCACAGAAATTCATTGTCGGGCATCTTCCGGAAGAACCCGGAAATTACGGGCTCATTATTGGCCCGGATGGAGTCCGAAAGAGCTGGCTGACTCTTCACATCGCCCTTTCCGTCGCCGGAGGCCGACCAGTCGCAAAAGCCCCGACTGGATCCTGTCTCTGGACCGCTCCTGCACCAGGCCGAGTCGTTTACATCACCTCGGAAGATAGCCCGAATGTGATCTGGCGGAGGATCTGGAATATCGGCCAGATGCCGGGTTATGACTGGATCCAAGAAATAGACGAAAAGATCGACATCCTGCCCACCTTTTCAAATTTAGCGCTCCTGTCCACCGCCCAAGATGGATCGATTGTCCAAACTGCCGAATATAACGAAATAGTCCAGTATGCCCAAGGATCAAGGTTAATCGTCCTCGACCCACTTTCGGATCTGTTCGATCTGGACGAGAACGGTAATCGGGAAGGCCGGGCTATCGTTCAGGCACTCCGACAACTATCCCTCCGGACCGGAGCGGGAGTTCTAGGAGTCCACCACCAAAACAAGATCGGAATGATGAACGGAGAGAAGCACGCGCAATCCTCCCGTGGATCGTCGAAGATCCCCGCTGGTAGCCGATGGACGATCATTCTACAACCCGGGGAGGATCCAGACTGGACCTGCATCACGGAAGGGAAAGCCTCGTATGCCCGGCGTGACACGGAAAAATGGCTCCACGTCCTACGGATCGATGACGTGGCCGGACGGGAAATTGCATCCGTTCCGCTAGCTTCAGATCCCCCGGGAAAGAAGCCCGTCGTCGTCGATCAGGCAGGAAGGCTCAAATACCTGGAAGAAGGGACGGAAAATGAAACGTACTATTAATCGGGCCACTTGGTCCTCTCCAAACCCCACCGCCCCAGTGATCGAGAGCAGGGTGCCAGTCTTCGCCCCGATTCTAAGGGTATCCCACAATTCCCCCTCCCGGACGGGCCGCTACGAGACTCCCTGGGGATGGGTCGAACTCCAAGGTCCAGTATTGACTCAGGAGCACAGAGCGATCCTAGACATGGCGATGGCTATGGCGGTCAAGAAACAGATCTTCCGGGAAACGGGAGGAATGGCGGTCTGGTTCGACGCCTGGGAAGTCAAAAAGGCATTTGGGCCGAAATACAGCGGAGGGGAAGGCCACAAGCGGTTCATCGAGAGGATCCGGGAAATGAGAAGAGCCGAGCTTAGGGTCCACAGCAACCGGACGGGGAAGACCAGGGAGAGCGGGATCGTCGACATGCACACATATGACGAGAACCATCCTGATAATCCCGAGAGACAGGGAATCAGGACCACTTGGCGTGGTCACTGTCTATACGAGATAAGGCTTTCACCAAACTTCATGCAGTTCTTCAAGGAGGATCTAAGAGTCCATTACGATCCGCTGGTGCCGGAGATCGTGGAAATTCCCGACGGAACGATCCGGGCGACCATCCTGTTTTTTCTGACCCATGAAAAGGTGTGCCGCTTTCCAATTCGGCAGGTGATGGAAATCATCGGGGCAATTACGGGAACAACAGACAAAGCAGACATTTCCCGAGTAATGTCGAAGCCGGAAAAATTCAGGGCAGAGCTTGAAAAATTCGGGATTTTCGTCGAGGGAGAAACCCTTCGGTACGAACGTCATCCGAAGGTGTTCTTCACGAACCCTCCCCTTCCGGCTAGCACCGGAGCGGAGATTGATGCAGAGCAAGGATCGGAGCCAACTTCTTCCGAAATGGCTCTGAAAGCCGCTCCGGGGACGATGGTTGAGCCACCATCCCCGGAAAAATGAAAAAGTTGAGCCAGAATCCCCGGAAGGTTGAGCCACCATCCCCGGAAAACGCTCTTTCCTATAGAGCCTCAAAAGCATAGAGGCTTTTTAGAGGCGAGGGGGAAAAGATCCGACCCCTTGAGGGGGTCGGTCTTCTCCCTCCAGAAAGAATCGGATGTCCAAAACGGAGCGGGGCCGGAAGACATTCTGGCTGGCTCCATTGCAATACAAATAACACTCGAAGGAGAAAAATCATGGCAAATCCCACTAATGACGACGAAAAAATTCGCAGGGCCTCCATTATTCGGGGCCTTCAACAGGCCATTCATTTCCTCGAAATGGCATTGTCTTCTTTGGAGTCGGATTTTCAAAAAGAATTCCCCGCCGAAAGATTGTCTGCCAATGATCCGGCAAAACCTTTCACGACCAAGGGGGCTCGGGAACTGAGGGATTTTCTGTGATGCCCAACTCACCAACCCGGAACCAAATCACTCTGGAGGATTCCCATGACTGGAACTGACAGGACGGTTACCCCCGCTCCCAGCGACATGCTGACCTATGCTTACGGACAAAAACTCCTGACTTTTTTGTCCAGATGGGGCGCGGAAAATTTGGATTTTGATCAAAGCGAAGCCCTCAATCAGGGCCTTGTTGAACTCGACCGGGTTCTGATTGCAGCTCAAACCCACATGGACGAGGCGACACTGCATCTCGATTTGGGCAGACGATACACAAAGCGGTGGGCACACGCAGGCGGGCGTGTCCACTTCTCTCCGACCTCCTCCCGTAAAGATCCCCGTCAATTCCGACAGGAAACCATCGACGCCGATCCGGAGTCGGAGCTCTGAGGCTATTTGGTGAGAAGGCCCAATGATTGCCGCAATGGAAGAGCCGCTCCCCCAAAAGAGAGGGCGCGGACGGCCGAGAATACCTGTCGGTTTTCCCGACAGCTCCCGGGAAACCGAGATTCCAACTCAGAAACCCGTCTGGAGCGACGAAGACCGTCTGCTCACGCTTGCCGAGGTGGCAGACCTCCTCCGGGTCCGGCCGAAGACGATCCATTACAACAAGAGCCAGCACCCGGAACGGGTGCCGCCCTGGATCCGCCTCCCGGGCTTCCGGTCCCCGCTCTGGCGGCTCAAGGATGTTCGGGCCTGGATCGAGCAGGGGGTGGCCGGAGGGGAAAAGGAACGGGCGCACCTTGAAGAGATGCGGCAGGAAGGGCTCTATCCCTTCCCGAAGAAGAAGGGCCGGCCCACGAAAAAGGAACAGAGGACGATGACAGCGGAGGAATCCCGATGAAGCCCTCCGAAGCGTTTATGCAAAACCGGGAAGCAATAACAAGGATTCTGAAAAGCCATGGACTTGAGAACGTCCGGGTCTTCGGATCCGTGATCCGGGGAGAAGACCGGGAAGACAGCGACCTTGATCTTCTGGCGGGAGGAAATTCCCACCAATGTTTCCAAGCGGAAATTGCCCTGGAGCGTTTTCTGAACGTCCGGGTCAACGTGATTGCCCGGGATTCCCTGTACAAGCCTTTCGAGGTCTGCACGCTGGCCGATGCCGTCCCTCTTCTTGACGCCTTTCCGGGGGCACGGCCTCCCCGTGGAGAAATGTTCGTCCGGGCAAAAGACATCTTTCGCCTGAAGTGGATTCTCCAGGGGCTCGACCGGATTCGGACCTCGACAAAAAACAAAACGGAGCAAGAGGCGATGATCCTCTCCTTCCCGATTCACGAGATTGAATTCCGTCTTTCGATGCTGTCTTTTCCGGTTCGGGAACGTCTCGATCCGGAAGAAGAGATCTTCGGTCCAATGGGAGCGTTTCTAACCCAGGCGGATTGGAGAGCAGGAAAAAAATTCCCGCGGCTGGAGGAACGATGCCGACAGGTTCTCGAAGAACTCGAACGGGATTACCTCCCGTCCCCGGAATATGCGATAGAGCCAGAACCGGAATTGTGATTTCGGAATCGGGAGGGGTCCAGGGGGTTCACCCCCGGCAGGATGCAAAACCGCGAATAAGGCCGAAGGGCCGTTGAGCGATTTTGTTGCACCACGGCGACAGGACCCGGAGGGGCCGTAAGCGTGGTGCCATCCTGTCAAAAAGAGTACAGACCAATCTCATGAACCTCTGGTGAGCCTCCCATGAAACGGGATGAACCGGGGATGAACAACCACAGACACTTGATTGAACATCGGACGAACATCACTTGAACGAGGACCGGACCCAGGAGAAACAGTGTATGGACAAACCTCAAATGTCGATTGAAGAATTTCTGAACAAATTCCCTCCCGGGACAAAACGCGAATCGATCCTGTCCAGCCACAAAAAAGAAATTTTCATGCTCAAAAAGAAGGGTTACAGGATCGCCCAGATTGTGACTTATTTTGAACTTGTGGTTGGTCAAAAGGTGAGCCGGTCTTCGGTTATTCGATTCACCTCCAAAAAGACGAAATCCGACCCCAAGCCAGATCCCCCGACGAATCAGGAAGCAACGAAAGCTGATCCGAAAGGCGATCCTCGCCCCGACGAGCAACAGGGAGGAAATGGTCCTCTTCATGCTCCTCCACCCGCCG
>DAIBSV010000145.1 GCA_027415455.1 Nitrospirota bacterium
GAGGAATCCCTCCTTGTCGGCATCCAGAATCGCCACGAGAGAGACTTCGGGGAGGTCGAGTCCCTCCCGAAGCAGGTTGATCCCGACCAGGACGTCAAATTCCCCCCTCCTCAGATCCCGGATGATCTCCATACGCTCAAGAGTGTCGATCTCGGAATGGAGATACCGGACCCTGACTCCCCGATCGTCAAGATACTCGGTCAGATTTTCCGCCATACGCTTGGTGAGCGTCGTCACAAGGACCCGGTCTCCCTGGGCTACGGTCCGACGAACCTCTCCCAGAAGATGATCCACCTGATGGAGCGCCGGCACAACCTCGATCTCCGGATCGAGAAGCCCCGTGGGACGGATGACCTGCTCGGCGGTCACCCCTCCGGAGGCCCCAAGCTCGTAGGGCCCGGGGGTTGCCGACACGAAGAGGGCCTGATGCATGATCTTCTCGAACTCGGGAAAGGTGAGCGGCCGGTTGTCGAAGGCCGACGGCAGCCGGAATCCGTACTCGACCAGACTTTTTTTCCGGGAGTGGTCCCCGTGGTACATGCCCCCCACCTGGGGGATCGCCACATGACTTTCGTCGATGACAAGAAGAAAATCCGGCGGAAAATAGTCGAAAAGGGTCGGAGGAGGCTCCCCAGGAGCCCGCCCCGACAGATGGCGGGAGTAGTTTTCGATCCCGTGACAGAACCCCACCTCCCGGATCATCTCGAGATCGAACAGGGTCCGCTGCTCGATGCGCTGGGCCTCGACGAGCTGGTTGTTCCTCCGGAAATAGGCAATGCGCTCCGTCAGCTCTTCCTCGATGCCGGCCAGTGCTCCCTCGAGCTTGTCCGGGGGCAGGACATAATGAGTCCCCGGATAGATGATCATTGACGGGATCTGGGTCAGTTCATGACCGGTCAACGGGTCGATTTCACGGATCTTTTCTATGGTGTCTCCCCAGAACTCGACCCGTACGGCCCGGTCCTCGTAGGAGGCGGGGAAGATGTCGACCACGTCGCCCTTCACCCGGAAGGTTCCTCGGTGAAAGTCGATCTCGTTTCGCTGGTACTGGATCTCGACGAGGCGCTCGAGAAGACGGTTTCGGCGGATCTCCATCCCCCGCTCGAGGTAGAGGTGCATCTTGAGATAGGAGTCTGGGGAACCGAGGCCGTAGATGCAGGAGACGGAGGCCACCACGATGGTGTCGAGCCGTTCGAGGAGGGCCGTCGTCGCACTGTGGCGCATCCGGTCGATCAGGTCGTTGACGGCCGAATCCTTTTCGATATAGGTGTCTGTGGCCGGCAGGTAGGCTTCGGGCTGGTAGTAGTCGTAGTAGCTGACGAAGTACTCCACCCGGTTCTTCGGAAAAAACTCCCGGAACTCGCGGTAGAGCTGGGCGGCGAGGGTCTTGTTGGGGGCCAGGACCAGAGCGGGCTTGCCGGAATTCGCAATGACGTTGGCCATGGTGAAGGTCTTTCCCGAACCCGTCACTCCGAGAAGCGTCTGGCGGGGCTTTCCGGCCCTGACGCCCTCGGACAGGATCCCGATGGCCCGAGCCTGGTCTCCGCAGGGAGCATAGTCGGAGACCAGCTCGAAGGTGCCGCTTCTGACCGGTACGGGAATCTCCCCTGCCCTGTCTGGCCCCTTCATGAGCGTCCCGGCCCATACAGGAGGACCAGGACCCCCATCCCGATAACCCCAGCCCCCACGAGATCCCATCGGTCGGGACGAAAGCCGTCGACCTTCATGGCGAACAGGAGGGATATCACGACAAAGACACCCCCGTAGGCGGCATAGGCCCGTCCAAAGGGAAGAGGTTCGAGAGCCGCCACCACCCCATAGAGCGCGAGGCCCGCCATCCCAAGAATCCCCACTCCCAGAGGTGAACGATCCTTGATCCAGACCCAGACTCCATAGCCTCCGCCCACCTCAAGGATCCCGGAAAGAATCATGATGAGAAGGATCTTCAAGCGGAGCTCCTTTTGGAAATTCTTTTCGACCGGACGTTCCTCTTGACTCCATTTGCCGATTCATTCAGATTCAGAATATCCGGTAAAACTGGAGAAGACCCTGAAGGAGCGCTCATGACCATCGATCCCGTATGCAAGACTGTCATTACTCACCACCACTCCGCCGCCGCAATAAGGATCTACGACGGCCATCTCTACTATTTCGACAGTCTGGACTGCCGCGACACCTTCGACAAGGACCCCGAGCGGTACAGGGCGAATGCCCTTGGCCGAACCCTGACGGTGGGAGTCATGGGCTCGGCGTCCGGGGAGCTGTCCCCCGAACAGATTCGACTGGCGAGGGAACTGGGCCGTTCGATCGCCCAGAGAAAGTTCGGCCTCATCACGGGTGCCTGCCCGGGCCTTCCATGGGAAACCTGCGCCGGCTTCAGGGAAGTTGGAGGATTCTCCGTCGGGATTTCACCGGCCCTTTCCGAAGAGGAGCATCTTCACAGATACCACTCCCCGAACGATCTCTACGACATGATCATCTTCACCGGCTCCGGACTCATGGGCCGCGAGGTCATCAACATCCGCTCCAGCGATTTCGTCATCATCATCGGTGGACATTCCGGAACGCTTGGGGAGTTTTCCATCGCGTACGACGAAGGGAAGCTCATCGGGGTCGTCGAAGGCAGCGGCGGCATCACCCAGATTCTCGAAGACATCGTCAAGGTCGTCGCCAAGCCCACCGGAAGCACCGTCCTGAGAGACGGGGATCCAAGCCGGCTCCTGGCCCGGATGATCGACTTTTACACCCAAAAGCACTACCAGCGTCCCTCGGTCTTCATGGGATAGGACAAAACCGGCGACAGGAAATCGAAACAGAACCCTTCCCTCGGGAGGTCCGGCGAACGTGTTGCCGAAGGACTAAAAAGGCCTCTGGGAAAACAGAAGACCTCCCCCCTATTTTTATCGCCGCTGAAAAAAACGTCCGAAATTTTCCTGCTGCTCCCGGTAGATCTCCCCGTTAGACCGGATGGTTTCGAGGGCCTGTGCCACGGCGCGTCGTGCGGCCGGAACCGGATGCTCCTTGAAAAACTCTTCCACCAGCGTCTCCTCTTCTTGCCGTTTGAACTCGTCGTAAATTCCTCGAACCAGCCGGTTCAAGGCAAACCCTCCCGATTCGTAGCGGCGATAGAGCTCCTCCCAGTGAGCGGCGACGAAGTCGAAGGTCTTTCGGCGGCCCAGCGGGTTCTTCGCCAGAAATCCGATCACAGAAACGGCATCCTGGACCCTGACGAGCGGCGACAGGACCAGATCCAGAGCCCGGTCGAAAAGGCCCGCATCCGGGGTCCGGGCCAGTGAATAGAGCAGCTTGTTTTTCTCTTCCTGGTCATCCGTCCGGGAGGCCATCTCCACGACCGCATCGAAGGCGGAGGAGCCTCCGGCCGTGATCGCCCCCTGAAAGACGGCGAAACGCAGATCGGCCGGGAGGGATCCCGGCTCTTTCCGGTACTGTTCGAACTTCCGGACCGACTCCCCGAGAATCCCTTCGTCCCGGAACCTGACGAGAAGTCCCAGGAGGGTCGCCCGGAGAAGCCGGTCCTGATGGGGCTCCCCTTCTGCAGGAGAGAATCCGAGCCTTTCGAATGAGGGCCGGACAAGGGCTGCGCCCCACCGGAGAAATTCCGGATGTTTGTCCTCGCCCGCCCAGAGTCCATCGATTGTCAGGAGGTTTCCCGCCATGTCCGACCAGACAGCATAGGAGTGTTCGTTCTTCATCTGCTCGAGCAGGCCCAGATAGTCGGCGATGGGTGCCAGCCCGGTCCGGACGAAAGCAAAAAGATCATTCTCGAGCGCCAGTCTGTCCAGGACCGGGAGGCGGTTCTCCTTGAGCCCCTTCACCAGACCTTCCTGAAGCCCCCCTTCGTAACGGACCCGGAAATATCCCGTCTGGCCAGCATTGATGTTGACGGAGGTGCAGCCTGGATCCGTGAGTGAAAGACTCGTCTCTCGGGTCGAGAAGAGTTGCCGGACGGGATCCCGCCCTTCCTCCGAGACTTGGAGCATCAGGGGCCAGACAGAGGCATCGGGGCCCTTCTCCCGGGCCATCCGGTCCCCCTTTCTTATCAGAAACGGGTGCTGGGTGATCCGGATTACGGTCCCTTCCCGGCGAACGTCCACCCAGGGATATCCGGGGGTCCGCGTCCAAACGGAAAGAACCTTGCCGACCCCCCCTACCGACTCAAAGTAAGGATCCGAAAAACTCCGCCAGAGATCGCCAGTGGTGGCGTTTCCATAAGCGAACTTCTTGAAGTAGGCGGCCAGGGAGCGCCGGAATGTCTCCGGCCCAAGCGCCGATTCAAGCATCCGGAGGAGCGACCCTCCCTTTGTGTAGGAGATGGCATCGAAGATTTCGTTAATCTCTCCCGGGTCCCGGACCGGGACTTCGATGGGATGGGTCTGGACCAGGGCGTCCATCTCCAGGGCCTCGTTCCTGTCCTCGCTCTGGAAAAGCTCCCACATTCCCCATTCCGGGAAGAGGGCGTCGACCGCCTTCACTTCCATCCACGAGGCAAACCCTT
>DAIBSV010000146.1 GCA_027415455.1 Nitrospirota bacterium
ATATTGACAGAGATCCCGGAAATCCAGAGTAAAAGAATGGCCCCGATCAGACTGAAGGGAATCGAAAGCATGATCACGAAAGGAAGCACCAGGCTCCGAAATTGGAACGAAAGCAGACCGTAAACCACGAGAACCGCCACAATGATCGCCATGACGATCTGGGACCGAGCGTCGTTCAGGACATCGGAGTTGCCGGCATAACGGATGCTATAGGAGGGAGGGAGGCGGCACTCGAATCGGCGAGAATTCGTCTTCGCCCCGTCGCCATGACGACTCTGGCGATGGTGTTCGGCATGGCCCCTATGGCGGTCGGATGGGGAGCCGGCGGGGAAATTCGGGAGTCGATGGCGATGGTCGTCATCGGAGGACTATTGTCCTCCATGTTCTTCACCCTTGTTCTCGTTCCTGTCGTTTATGCGCGAGTTGCATCGGAAAGACGGCCTGCGGTTTCGGGGGACAACTGAGACATAATCCTGCCAAGGAGGAGGCACTGCATGGGATTTACGAGATTTGCCCGAAATTCCGTTCTTTCCGGAGCTGTCGCTGGGACGATGGTGCTGTCCGGATGTTCATTCAACCATCCCCATCCGACGCTCCATTCGGCGGGACTGACACCCGATGCGAGTCCGAACGGAATCATCGTCCGGGCCATCAACCCTTTTTACAACAAGAAGGCGCTTCCCTACGAATTGCCCTACACGATCTCTCTGGACTCAGAGCATCCCTATGTCATTCACTGCGAACACAACAGGGTGGTGAAGGTTCCTTCGCGTTACCGGAAAGTCATCGTCCGCTTCATCGGAAGGGAAAACGGCTACGTCCAGTCCGTCGAGGTCAAGGGAACGGACTGGAATAACCGCATCGACCGGAGGTTCTATTTTCATCCGGACCTGGACCGGTTCCTTCGGACCCTCTCCCCGGTCGCAGTCAATTCCCAGAAGGGCATAGGAATCGGAAACTACATCAACGGATGCACCGATCCGCTCCTGATCCTCTCGGTCGCTCCCGGAAACCCCAAGGTGGTCAACGAATTCACCTTCTTGGGAGATTTCATTCAGAAGATCCTCGATCCCCAGAGTCCACTCAAGGTGTTTTCCTTCCTGCTCGTCGATCAGTAGGCATCGATGGCAGAAGAAGAGCGATCGAAAGGACCGCATAAGGTGTTTAGCGTCACGGACATGTGCAAGACAATCGAGAGGCATGGAATTCGCCTGACCCCCCAGAGAACGGCCATTGTTGAGGCTCTCGCCCAATATACGGGCATTTTTTCCGTAGGCGAGCTTCAGCGGCATCTGGCCCTCTCGAATCCGGACCTCGGACGGGCGACCCTCTTTCGTGCCCTCGATCTCTTCGTCAGGCTTGGAGTCCTGGAAAAGGTTCACAGGGAGATGGGGGAGGACGGGTATATCGTCGGAGTGACCGGCCACCACCACCATCTGATCTGCCGTGTGTGCGGCGATGTCCGCCATATCGATTTCTGTCCCATCCAGAAGGAAATCGATGAAATCGTCCTTCAGGAAGGTTTTACCGATGCCGTCCATCGTTTCGAAATCGAGGGAATCTGTACCAGGTGCCGGGAGAAGTCCGAAAACGGAAAAGGCGTCAGGGGCCCAGAGGCTGGAAAACGGGGAGTTCCTGCGAGGCAAGGTAAAGCCCCACTATCAAAAGGGCGATTAGCCCGGCAATGAGAAGAAAAGGTTTTCTGCGAGAGGGGGACGGTGTGCTCACGAAAGTCATTCTAGGAGGGGAGCAAAAGACTGTCAAGCGAATGGCGGGGGCCCTCCTCCTTCTGACGGCCGGACTCTTTTTGTTCTCGGCCTGCGCCGGGGGAGGGGGGGGATCCGGAAATGAGGTCTCCCTCTCGGTGGAAGGGGACCAGCCGAGCCCGATCCGCTTCGAAGGCCAGGCGACCCCGGTCCTCCTTCCCCACACCAACCTGTATGTATTTCTCACGTCGAGCCGTCCGCTCTACTTCAGGGATGGCAAATACTTTCAGTATTACAGGGACAACTGGTACCGGTCGGAGGATCTCAAGGGGCCCTGGGAGCAGATCGACGGGACCCAGATCCCCGACCTTCTTCAGAACATTCCGCCCGACTATTACTACGACAATTTCCCTTACAAGCTGAAAAAAGACCACTAACCTGGGGTATCCGGCACCTGTGGTGCGAAGAGAGGCTTTCCCACACCCCCTTCTAGGGACGCTTCCAGGAGCATCCCAGGACGGAATCCGGTCAGTTCGAAGGCGCTTCCTTCCCGACAAAAGATCTCAATCCATCCGGAGCTGTTGACCAGGATCCCGGGTCGGCCCCTCGGGACATCCTGGTAACGGGAGACATAGGGGAGGTCGATGCCGTCGAACGCGATCCTGACGCTGGTCGGTGGCACATTGGCCCGGTAACCAAGAAGGACGTTCCCGAACCGGTCGACATTCCATACGAGGAGCCTGTCGGCTCCGGCCCCGGAAAACCCCGTGTCATGGACAAGATCCGCGGCGGAAATCTCTTCTCCCATTTCTTCAGGGCGAATTCCCTGGCATAGGGCGGCAACGGCCGGGGCAAAAAGATCCCGCCCCTGAAAAGTCGCCGTCTCCGCACCCCCGAAGGCCGAAGGGTTCGAAAGATGGTAGAAGCGAAGGCCTTCGACCCACCAGTTCAGATGATGGGGAAGCCCGTTGTCGGGAAAAACAAAAAAGTGGCCGGGAGCGGATCCGATCAGAGCCCGGCGCGGGCTTCCGACCCCCGGATCGACAACGACGAGATGGATGGTGTCGGGTGGTGAGACCTCAAGAATGTCGATCAGGGAAGGAAGGGCGAGGAGGGGCATGAAGGGGGGAATGTCATGGGTGACGTCGATCAGGATGGCGTCCTGAACCCGGGAGAGAATCGCCATCCTGACGCTGGCGACGTAAGTGTCCCTTTGGCCAAAATCGGAGATGAAAGTGACGAACGGTCTCACAGGGACCCTTTCGGTTGTTCGGGAATCCAGATGGGAGCGGTCAGGGCGAGTGATGTGGCCAGAAGAAATGCGATCCAGAAGAGGAGGATGCCAGGGAGGGCCCAGAAGGCCAGGAACCCGCCCAGGAGCCCCACATTCACGGCTTCCGAGCGGATCGCCCTGCCGAGGTTCCTCCGGAGGGGAATGAAAAAGGAGGTGCTGAAGCGGCACCCTCTTCCGAAGGAGGGGAAAAATGGGGGAACGCGTCTTCTGTAGTCTGCGTATCCGGGAAGAGCGCGAAGAAGTTCCTTCTCTTCGTGCCGGGCCAGGAACGCAAGGAAGGGGATTCCGCCGCCGACCAGGATCGCCGCCCCCTGGGCGGACGACATCAGGGAAAGGGAGAGGATCATCCCGCCGGACCCGGCATACAGGGGATGACGGACGCAAGAAAACAACCCTTCTTCGACAAGATTCGCGGTTCTGGGGGTGAAGCCCCACACCGTCCCGCTGCCCAGGGTCGCGGTGGCGGACAGTCTGACCAAAAGAGCGATCCCATAAAGAGCGAGGGGAGCTAAAAGGGCCATATGGCGCATCCCTTCAGAGATTTCCCTGGTCCCCCCGTCGACGGTCCGAAGGATCTCTGCCCAGAGCGGAAAAGGATGGCGGCTGTTTTCGACCATGGCCACTGCAAAGAACCCGAGAAGGATCGGGACCCTTGCCCGATAGGCCCAGGTTTCGAATAAAAAAGGGGATCGGGGGCCCGGGAGGTCCTTTCTGGGATTCGGTCCAGGGATTGTCGTCATGGGGGCGATCCTGCGGTTCAGAAATGTCACGACCGTATAATGTCCAAAGTCATCGCGTGCATCGTAACAGGATGGAGGATATCGATGAAAGGGGTGCGTGGTGCCGGCCTGAAAGAGGGAATCCTGCTGGCCTTGCTTCTGTATTTGGAGACGGCCTGCGCGGGGGGGATGGGAGAGGGGCGATCTTTGCCCGTTCTCGAAAAAGAGGCCCATGGCGCCTTGGTGAGGGGGGAGCTGACAAAGGCGCTGAGACTTGATCGTCAGGCTTTGGCCCTCTCACCCGGAGATGCGATCCTCCTGAACAATCTGGCGGTAGTCGAGGATCGGCTCGGAGAGGAAGAAAAGGCCCTGCAGATCCTCGAGGAGGCCAACAGGAAATCTCCTCGCGATCCCAAAATCCTCTTGAACCTTGCAAGGATAGAGCTCAAGATCGGGCGGGAAGGCGAGGCCTTTCGCACGGCGGGGAAAATCGTGGCGATGGACCAGTGGCCGGAAGGATTCCGGACCCTGATGGGAAAGATCGACATCGATCTTTCGCGCTACGGGGAGGCGCATATCTATCTCCATGAGGCTCTTGAACGCCATCCGGGCAACCCCCTGATCCTCACCTATCTGGGAATCGTCCATTATCGTCTGGGAGAGCTCTCCGACGCGAAAAACAATTTCAGGGAGGCTCTTACGAGACATCCCCCTCCCAGGCTTCGGGGAACCCTCGAAAAATTGATGAAGGCCCCGGACAGGGTTCTCGGTCC
>DAIBSV010000147.1 GCA_027415455.1 Nitrospirota bacterium
AATTTCACAGGATCTTCTGCCATCGAAGACCTTTCAGGAAAACATGCCGGTCGTTAAACCAGTCCCGCCAGGAAAGTGTCCTTGTTTCTCTTTCTGTAAGAAGGATTTCCAGTTCGGGATTGAGCTTTCCCTGGCTTTCGAAGAGAGTGCGATAGTTTGAGTACCAGAGAAGCGCTTTGTCGATCTCGTCTTTCATGGCGGGATCGTTCCGAAATCTTCTCACCATATCCGGCGAGGCGATGAACTCGTAAAAAAGGAACGTCGCAATTCGGGGAGAGGAAAAAGTCGAGCTAGACGACTCCTCCCGGCTTTCCCCGGAAAGGTCACCCAGAAAAGAACCCGAGGAACGGGAAGAGGTCATGGAAGAATGATCCGCATGATTATTTGCTGACTCCCTTGGATTTTCTTTCAGGGTTTCTGTTTGACGGGGAGCCCCCACTGATGGGCCTGAACAACCAGGCGTTCACAGACATCAAGGAGCACCGGAACAAATTTCAGGGCTCCCCGAAGAGCCGCAAATAAATCTTCAGGGGAGTCCATGTATTCGTGAATCAGGCGATTTCGAAGCTCTCGACCCACGATCCATTGCTCCATGGAGGGAACCCATTCCAGAGCTTCGGCACGGGCCAGATTGTCCAGGAGGGTCCCCACCGGTTCAAGTCCCTCCCTCAACAGGGAGGGAATGACCTTGTTTCCCAGGGTATCCTGAAGCCTTCCGAATCGAGACACAAAGGCATCCAGCATTTCGCTGTCCGGCTCGTTTGTTTCAAGGCCTATGACCCACCCGAGATCCGGAGCGGCTCACTCTATTCTCTCCGCCGTTCCCCGGAGAACCCGGGATTCCCTCCCGGCGAGTTCCAGCAACCGGATGAGGCGCTCCCTGCCCTCACGATCATGGGTCATAGAATGATTCCATAACGATGGGCCTGTTCGTCGATGGAGCGGACACGCCTTCCGGGTGCTTCGATCAGAAGGTCCACCTTTCGCCCTCCCAATAGGATAAAAAGTCTTGAGGCGAGTAGGCATTCCGTTCGAATTCGATCCTCGACGGGCTCGAAAGTCTCCACATGAAGATCGATGTCTCCTCCTCGAAGACGGTCATCCGTCCGGCTTCCGAACAGGCGGATAACCGTGCGGGGCCCGAGGAGACGATCAACCTCCTCTTTGATGATCCTTCTTGTCCTGTCATCGAGTCGCATTGATTTCCTTCAATCGAAATCCATCACTGCAAAACCCACCTGAACTTCTTCTCGCGGTTCCTTACTGGTTCACTTACCCCTTGAACCCGTGTCGAAAAACATAGCGGTAAAAAGCTGGCTGCAGCCACCGGGATCTGGTTTGCGGAGGGGAGACAAAAGAATTGATTCGTTCTTGCATAACGCTGGGATGGGTCTCGCAAAAAGGTTTGAGGAAGGCGTAATGTTCCGGCATATACTCGTTTTCTGACAGAACGCGGACATCCTTTCCCTGAGGATTTCCATCCCAGTAATGATCCACCTGGACCTGAATCTTTTGACGAAGGAGAGAGCGCGATTTGACCCACCCGTAATGATAGATGTGGCCATTAGCATATCGCCATAAGTCTTTTTGTTTTTTTCCGATAAAAAGGTTATCGGATGCCCTTGCAAACCCGAGGGCATCCCCCACAGAAACAACCGATTTTGGACGCACGATCCTCAGCGCCCTCCGGTAGGCCCAGGGATCCAGCCGATAATAATCACCGACAAAGTGCTTGTATCGAAACATAAGCCCAAGGAGGTCTTTGTCCGATTTGTATTGTTCCATGGAGTTTCTGATTCCTTCATAATCCTTTTCGTGAATGATTTCGTCCGACTGGAGGTAGAAGGCCCAATCCGCATCCGGTCTGCAATGAGAGAGGGCAATATTTGTCTGGTCGGCATATACAAGACCATCCCGAGTCCGATTTTTGTCCCATACGGATTCGACGATCCTAATTTTAGGATCCCCTATGTCCTTCACCATTTTGAGTGTTTCATCCTCGGAATCACCCACATTGACAAGAAATTCATCCACAAGGGGCAGCACAGAACGAATGGACTCGACAAACGGATATCCGAGTTTTTCCACATTTCTGCAAAAAGTAAAGCCAGACACAAACATTGCCCTGAAATCCTCCTCGTTTAAGATTCCTGACGGGACTGAATACAATAGAGAGATCGATGTATGTTACCATATCAAACTGAGCAGAAAAATAATTTTCGAAACATCTGCTTATGGTTAAAGAATTCAGGCAACAGGTGAAACCCGCTTGGAGACATCCATTCCTTCAAAAAGCAAAGAACTCTTAACAAGGCCTGAGACTCATATTCTCATCCCATTCGGATGATTGGCGGCCCGTGAGCTCGCCCCAACCGGTTGCCCGATTCACTGTGAAAATTTGATTTCCTTGAGTGGTCATCCTTGCCAGAATGAATAAAAGGAATTCGTGAACATGTCTCAAGCAATGATCGAAAAAGGGTCGACAATCGCCTGGCTCGGCCTGGGAGCCATGGGGCGGCCGATGGCACGGCGGCTTTCAGAGGCCGGCTACTATCTGATTGGTTACAACCGGACATTGCACAAGGATTTGGCCTCCCTCCCCTTTCCGGTCGGGACCGATGCGGCCGATTGCGTCGCCAAAAGCGATCTCGTCATCGTCATGGTCCGTGACGGGGTGGCGGCCCGTGACCTTTTTTCCGGATCCCGGGGAATTCTCACGGCCCTTCGCCCCGGACAGATCGTCATCAACATGTCGACCGAAGCCCCGGCGGAAGCCCGGGTGGAGGCCTCCGCCTGCCAGGAACGGGGTGTGCCCTATTTCGACATCCCCGTTTCGGGATCGGTGGTTCCAGCCGAGCGGGGGGAACTGCTCCTTCTGGCCGGAGGAGACGAAGGGTTTCGAAAAAACATCGAAGCCCCGATGGCTGTCCTGGGAAAAAGCCTTCACTGGTTCGGACCGGCCGGCTCCGGAATGGCGGCCAAGCTCGCCATCAATTATCTCCTGGCCGCCCATATGGAAGCCCTGACCGAAACCCTGTTGGCCGGAGAGTCCCTGGAACTCGACCGGAAAGCCCTGTCCCAGGCCCTTCTCGACAGTCCCCTCGCCACTCCCTTCTACCGGATCAAGATCAAGAATCTTTTGGAAGAGGACTATACGAAGGCTTTTTCGGCCTCCCTCATGAAAAAGGACCTGGATCTTCTTCTTGAGGAGCTTCTCTCCCGGAACCTGGCCCTCCCCGGAACACTCGCCCACCTCCGTTCCCTCTACCGGAGAATCGAGATCAAGGGGCAAGGCGAAAAAGACCTCTCCGTCGTCCAGGACCTCCTCAAGTCGGACGCTCGGGGCTCCTGATGGGACTCTCTCTCCGCTGCGAGAACCTTGAAAAAACCTACGGGCGAGCCGGAGGCCCCACCCAGAGCGTCCTGCGGAACCTCTCCTTCACCATTGAGGCCGGGGAGTGGGTGGTCCTCATGGGGGATTCGGGCTCCGGCAAATCGACCCTTTTGAACATCCTGGCCGGCATCGACCCCTTCGACTCGGGAACGGTTCTTCTGGATGGACGGTCCTGGGGTCCGATGAATGACGAGGAGAAAACGCTCGTCCGCCGCCATGACATGGGATTCGTCTTTCAGAACTACAATCTCTTTCCCTTTCTGAGCGTCTACGAAAACGTCGCCCTTCCCGCCCGCCTCGTGGGAAAGCACGACCGGCAGACCGTCCATTCCCTTCTTCAGGAGGTGGGGCTGGGAGACAAGCACGCCAAATTCCCCTCCCAGCTCTCGGGAGGGGAACAGCAGCGCGTGGCGGTGGCCCGAGCCCTCATCCACCGCCCGCGGCTTCTTTTGGCCGACGAGCCGACCGGTGCCCTCGACCATCTCACCGGACGGAAGATCCTCGAACTCATGACCCTTCTCCACAAGGAGTTCCGGCCCACGATCGTCATGAGCACCCACAGCCTCGAGGCGGCCCGCTACGGAAACCGAATCCTCCATCTCCGGGACGGACAGTTCGTTCCCCCGCCGGGACCCTGAGCTCCCGTGTCGACCACGCTCTTTTTTCTGTCCTATTCCTTCCGGAATCTCCGGAGGACGCCGCTTGCGACCCTCCTGACCCTGTTCGGGATCTCCCTCGGAACGGCCATCGTCCTCGCCATCGTCCAGGCCGACCGAAGTTCGCTTCTCTCCTTCAAGAATGCCATCAACCACGTCCGGGATCCGGCCGTTCTCTCCCTCGTCGCCCCCTCCGGTCTCTTTTTTCCCGACGGGACCATCGACACCCTTGAGAAAGCCCTGGGACCCGCCCCCTTCCGGATCTCTCCTCTTCTTGAACTCACGGTGGTCTATCACGGACAGACCTTCCTCCTGAAAGGTCTCGACTTTCTCGAGAGCGCCGACCGGCCCCCCGGGAAAAAGGACCAGGACATCCTGGGGGTGCAGGGGGGGGTCTACCTCCCCCCCCGCACCCTC
>DAIBSV010000148.1 GCA_027415455.1 Nitrospirota bacterium
TCCCCCTCGCGGACTTCTCCTCGACGCGGGTGGGGGACCGGGACGATACACGATCGAACTCGCCAAGCTTGGCCATGGCTAGAACTGGCTCACTTTTCGTGGCGTACTACATCGGCGGCTTCCACTGGAATGGACGGTAGAAGTGGGAGCACCGCGGACGCGCGGATATGTTGGCCACACGCCGCGGCGGCGGTCTTTCGACCGCAGCGAGGCGAGAGCCTTCTCCGAACAAAAACCCCACCCTCCATCCGACCCGAAGCCCCACGGGCCGCAAGGGACTCCACCGTCGGAACTACCAGCGGCATCGTCAGTTCCTCCGCCACGGATGGCTCCTCCTCTTCCCCCTCCTGCGCTCGGTGGTCCACGAAGCTCCCCCGCCGTTCCGCGTGAAGGCCCCCGGCACCCCGGGCCGACCTCCGACCGACCCCAAGGACGTGCTCCGCTTCCTCCTCCTCAAGAACCTCCAAGGATGGTCGTACGATGAGACTCATGCCACCCTCGAAGTGCTCCCGGAGCTCCGACGACTCCTCGGCTTTCGCCAGCTCCCCGCCGCCTCCACGGTGGTCGGTCTGGTCCGCAAGGTGCCGATCGGCTACCTTGAGGACCTGGTTGGCCGCCTCGCCGTTCGTCTCGCGAACGGCCCGGTCTCGGTGGCGGGGGATGCCACCGGCCTCGGCACCTGTCGCTACCAGCGCTGGATCGACCTCAAGTTCCGCAAGATCGGGGAGCGGGAGACGTTCGTCAAACTGCATGCCCTCATCGTCACCCGCGCCCAGTTCCCGTACTTCCTCGCCGCCCGATTGACGAAAGGGAACCGAAACGATAGCCCCGAACTCGAACCGCTCCTCGAGCAGATGCCCGAGAAGGTCGAGTTGGGGAACACGGCGTTGGACAAGGGGTATCAGTCGCGGAAGAACGCCCAACTGATCGAGGCGCGAGGGGGATTCCCCGTGATCGACCTCAAGTCGAACGCCACGACGAGAGCGGCCGGCTGTCCCGCGTGGAAACGGATGGTGCATCGGCAGCGGGAGGATCGGCGGGCGTTCCGCTGTCGGTATCGACGGCGGACCGTGATCGAAGGGCTGTTCGGGGCGTGGAAGGCCCGCTTCGGCTATCGGGTGCTGGCCCGACGACGGCACGCCCAGCGGGTCGAGGCCCTCTGTCGCGTGATCGTCTGGAACCTCCTGGCCGTCACGTATCATTCGACGTGAGGGGCTCGCCCCCTCGCACCGCGCGAGGTGGGCCGGGAGGCCCTTCGTCCGTGGGGCACGGATCGGATGAGGGAACGCTCCTCGATGATTCGAATCGGCCCGACGAGAACAACGTCGGAATCTACCGTCAGCGAAGAGGACCGGAAGGCGGGTTGCCGGTCACACTCGGTGGAACCGAAGGTCCACGAGAGGGAATCAGGTCGGATCGGACCACACCTGTCCCGTATACGGCCTAGAATTCAGGCTCAGACGTACTGGCTGCAGTTGTAGCAGTAGTAGCGTCCGTACTGCGCGATGTACGTGGCGGGCCTGCCACAGGTCGTGCAGTTGGGCACCGGAGGGGCCGCCGGAGTCGCCATCGGGGGAGGGGCCTGCGGGGGCGGGACTTGGTACGGGGGCGAGGGGGTGAACAGCGACCTTAGATGATTGCACTCTTCTTCTTTAAGTATGGTCCCCCCTGGGGAGCCTCTGGCCATGAATGCGAAGGTTACGCTGCTTCCTTGTACGTTAGTGTCGTTGGGCCTCACCTGAACAAGAGAGCTTAGTGTTATCTTACCAGGGTGCAACACGGTAGAAGGAGACGCACTTATCTCCCTTATACCCCGGGTCGGCAGCTGGAAGGAACCCGGCCGAGTAAGGTATTCGTTTATTTCATCGACATTCACATTACTCATCCCCCTCGAGATAAGACCATAGGTAAGAGAGCCGCCTCCCAACATAGCTACTGCACCTCGCTTCCCCCTCGACAGGAACATAAACCTGCTATCCGAAATCACGATTGTGCCGGAGTGGGGAGGTATGCTCACTCTCCTGTTATCTATCGTCACCAGGGAAGCGCCAACGTGAGAAAAAAGGACAGTTTCGCCCGAAGACTGACGAGGGGGCTGAGGGCGGTTGCTGGAGGGGGATTCCGGCTGTGATGCGTATTGAGTGTTGAATGCCGGATTCTGCTCCTGTAACTGTGAGGTCTGTACCGCAGGAGGTGTCTCAGTTGACTGATAGGTTGTGTAGGAGCCTGAAGGAGGGGGTTGAGTATGAGTGGCCTGTTGGTACTGCTGAGCAGGTCCTGACAAGGGATGCGGGCTTCCACACTGCCTGCAGAAAACACCATCATCATCGTTAGGGGCACCGCACTTAGCGCAATACTTCATCCTTAGCACCCTCTCGTGTTCGCGTGATTCAATAGGAGCTCCCGAAATCATCAGGTGTCCCCCCCGGGGTACGCCCGGTCAACTCGTCTCTTCCAGGGGGTGCGAATCGTAGTCCCGTTGACGAGAACCAGCCGTCAATGTCGCATTGAAGCGTCACTTTCACCCCCGGCAAACCCGGAAGAACCTAATGAACTTGGCGATGCGGAACCGCGAATCCCGGTCGAGGTGCGCCCTGACCTACTGTAGCTATTTCCGCGTGAATGTCGTGGCGGCCGGTCCCAAAACCCGGCCGTCACCGAAGATGCTCGCTTTGACCGAGACTATCCAGCGAATAGCATCGAAAGTGACCGGGCCGACGCGCTCGCTCGCTTGGAGGCGGCGTTGCTTTCTGTGGCCCAGGACACTCCTCTGAGAGAGGTCCTGCCTGCTGACGGCCGGTCATCCTCTCGCTCCTCTTAGTAACTGCTGGGCGGCGGACGCGAGGGCGTCCCATCGCGCCTCGGGGTCGCCCGCCGGTAGCGCGCGAGCCCGGCTGCGCATGCGACCAACCTTCGCCTGGGTCTTCTCCGCCCGCTCCTCGGAGTATGACTCGTTGCGCGCGAGGAGCGCGAAGATCACCTCGATCATCCGATGCGCCACGGCCACGATCGCCTTCCCCTTCCCGAGCCGCTTCTCCCATCGCCGGAACAGCCGCTGGAACTTCCCCGGCGCCTTCACCGCCGCGTGGGCACAGGTGGTGAGGATCCACCGAAGAGCCCGCGGCCCTTGCTTGTGGATTCGCCCCATCCTCAGCGTGTTTCCGCTCTGCATCACGCGGGGCACCAGCCCCGCGTAGCTCGACAGGTGCTTCTCGGTCGGAAACCGCGCCTTGCGCTCGCCGAGGGTTAGGAGAGATCGGCGAGGATGTTTCTAAACTCAGCCAGACCCTTTTCCGCACTACCGGTTACGGTCTGCGGGGCCAAGAGGACCTTCCGGCATGTCCCGACGGGCAGGCCGGCGTGCGGGGCCACTACGTTCCAGGGGAGCTCGGCTCTGTGGCACCGATTGTCATCAGGACCATCCAGCGGCTCTACTCCATGCTCGAGGGGGAGACGGAGATGGACCCCGTGCTTGAGGAGGGGTCGCAGTTCGGCCCTGCGGGGGTCCTGCCGATAGAACCAGTCCCCATCACCTGCAATCCGGCAATCCCTGTCGAGTTCTTTGACTTCGTGATCATCGACGAAGTGTCACCGCTCCATCTACACGCTACGGCGGCAGGTCGTTGAGTGCTCCGATGCATTCTTGATTGGTCTGACCGCGACCCCAAACCACCAGACCTTCGGCTTCTTCAAGCGGAATCTTGTCGTCGAATACTACCACGAACAGGCGGTCGCGGACGGAGGGGACATCCCGTTCGACGTGTATCGGATCAAGACCCGTATCACGCAAAGCGGCGCCCCCCTAGAGGTCGGTCAGTACGTCGACAAGAGGGACCGCGAGAGTCGGGCAAAGCGCTGGGAGAGGCTGGGACGTCGCTCTTGTTTGCGTGGGAAGCCTGTTAGACCGTCAGGTCGTGGCCGAGGACCGGCGGCGCCGGTTGTTCGAAAGTTCCGAGACGAGCTCTTTACCGAAATCTTCCCGGGGCGGGTCGAGGTTCCTAAGACGCTTGTCTATGCCGAGGACGATCCGCACGCGGACGATCTTGTTCAGATCATTCGCGAAGAGTTCAGAGAGAGGGAAACGACTTCTGCCAGAAGATCGCCTACCGAACGACGGGAGTTCCTCCCGAGCAGCTCATTCGTGATTTTCGGGTGAGCTACCACCCACGAAGGGCCATCACGGTCGACAGGATCGCCACGGGACGGTCGTTCGCTCCGTGGAGATCGTCTGGTTCATGCGCGCCGCGAAGAGCCGCGTTCTCTTCGGGCAGATGAAAGGTCGATGGGTTCGTTCAACCGGCAGTAACCGCCGTTACGTTTTAGTCGGAGCACCCGCTCCGCAGCGCGAGAAGGATCATGAAGTGGGTCACCCGGGAGAAAGCACGCGTGGACGGGATCGCCTGCCCGTGGCT
>DAIBSV010000149.1 GCA_027415455.1 Nitrospirota bacterium
CCACCTACATGGTCGAGGGAGAGAGTGGGTGAAGGTGACGGATCGAGCGCGAGCCACCGGGGCATGACCGTCTGGCGGTTCTTCGCCAGTCGGACCAGCCGCCCGGCAATGGCGTCGAGAAGATGGGGGTGATCGCCGAACGGAGGGGTGACCACTCCTCCGTGAGGGAGAGGATGCCGGCCCAGAAAGTCCTTCACGCCTCCCCGGATCCGCTCCATGAGAACCCCTTCGAAGAGGAAATAGGGCACGACGAGCAGCCTGTCAATCCCGGCAGGATCGAGGGACTCCATCAGTCCCCGGTACCGGGGTTCGGTCACCCCGATGAAGGAGTAAAGGAATTCTCTTCCCCGGCGGCGCTCCCAGAGACGTCGCCCCTGATAGTAGAGGGAGGCGTTCGCTCCGGGATCGAGGCTTCCCCGCCCCACGATCACGACCTGGTCCCGGATCGCCGGATCGGCCGGTGGCAGGAGTTCCAGCAGAACGGAAACGGGGGCCTGATCGATCCCGATCGCCCACTCCCGGACCACCGTCACATCGGGAAATTCCCGGGCCAACTCCCCCATGAACCCCCAGACATCTCCTTTCGAATGGCCTGCGTCGAAGAGAAGAAAAGGAAAAAGATGGATGGTGGCCTTTTTCTCCGCAAGCTCCCGCAACACCGAACGGACATCCGGTTCGGCGTGTTCGAGGAAGGCTTCCCGGACCGTCCATTCGGGGGGAAGTCTCGGCAAGAGCTTCCTCACCGTCTCCCGAAAATGGCGATTCCCTTCTTCCATGGGACTACCGTGGCCGATCAGGACCACGGCGGTCTCCCCGCCCTTGCGTCCTGAGGATCCTGTCATTTTTTCCATAGGAAAATTATACGGCGTGTCGGGACAAGGGTCAACGAAAGACGCGGCTTGCAGGGGAGTCCGGTCCGGGACTTTCCCCTTCCGGCCCGCGGCATCGAAGGACGATCAGTCATCGGAAGAAAGGGGATGCCCTATCTTCCGGGCCAGGAAGAGGGCAGACACCAGTCCTCCAAGAAAGAGGTCGGCTCCGGCTATTCCCCATTCCTTGAGAAAAAGCGCCACGGAGACATTGAACAGATAGACCGCCCCATAGAGGAAGACCGGAAGGATGAGGTCAAGAACCGGACTTGGCTGTTTTATTCGCGGTTTGAAAGGAAGCATTTTCCAGAGGGTCATAATGAAAAATCCGGTCACCGCCCACCCTGCGAAGTTCGAGAGCGTGACGCCAAAATAGCTCCCCCCGCCCGGGTAGTCGTAGATCTGTCCCAGAAACCACCGGCTTCCCCGGAGAGCGACGGGATCGATCACCATGTCGATCATGACGAAGAGCGCCACCGCCCCTGAGAGCACCTTCCAGAAATCTCGCCAGGGCAGGGAGAGAGCCTCCCCCAGGGTTCTGTGCCCATACATGGCGGCCAGACCCAGAGCCCCCACCGCAAGGAAGGCAAAGGAAAGAGAGTCCATCAGGGGGAGGATTCCGATCCAGACCTCTTTCGAGAGAGTGGTTGGAAGATAACGGTAATGGCCGAAGGGGAACCATCCTCCGGGACGGGCGGAGGACCATTCGCAGGAATACGCGATTCCGTAGGCGAGGAGAAAGCGGAAAAGGGCCCCCGAAAAACCCACGATACGAGCCAGGGTCCAGAGCCCAACCCCCCAGAAGAAAAAGACATACCATCGAAACAGGAGGGTCGAGAGAAGAAGCGTCATGGAGTCAGCTGGTTCCGGAACGCGCAATCAGAGCGACCCCGATCGTGATCAGGGAGATCCCCCCCCACCGGAGGAGAGGGACACGTTCCCGAAGAAAAAGGCGGGCAAGAAGGGCTGTGAGCACATACCCGAATCCGGTCATGGGAACGACAAGGCTCACCGGCAATTCCCGGAGAAGGCCCAGGAGAAGAATATAGTAAAGGGCCTGGAGAAAGACCCCGAACAGGACCTGAGGATGGCGAAAGATCGCCCGGATCCTACCCACACCTTCCTCGGCCCGCGTGGCCTTCATTCCACGCGAGAGGAGGATGAATCCAAGGTCTTCGAGGAGCAGAGCCAGAAAAAAGAGAAGGAGCAACGAGCCATAGGAAAACATCAATGCCGGGGAAGACCCGAAAGGGATTCGCCGGGGGAAGCGGGAAGATCGAGGGGTTTCAGGGCCCCGCCGGGGAGAATCCGGTATCGGTGCCCACGCCACATGATACGCCGCCCGAAACTCCCGAAATAGGCGACTGTCGAGACGATTTCCCGCATGAGCCAGACACCGGCATCTCTGTGGGTCATCGGCCGGTCGAGAAACTGTCGGTTCAGATAAGAGATCAGTGCGACATGGAGAACATAGAGACCGAGAGCCCCCATGGCGACAGCCGGATGAGCCGAGAGAATGCCCAGCACGATGGACAGGAGGACGAATAGAAAGGGACGAAGAAAAAAGGAGAGCCCGTATCCGAGTGGCTTAAGGCTGGAATAGGTTCGCCCCCACCGGATTTCGTGGGAAAAAATCTCCGACAGGGGCTCGTCCCGAACCTGTGCATCGATCAGGGTCGGCGACAGCACGATTCGGTAACCCTTTTCGTGGATCAGCCGTCCGAGGTGATAGTCGTCCGCCAGATAGTCCTTCATGACATCAAATCCCCCGATAGCGCGAATCGCCTCGCCACGAAAGAGCATTGTCGGACCGTAGAGATAGGTGAGCGGCATCAGGACATAGGCGACAAGCGCCTGGGGAATCATTTCGGTGTTCAGGAGCATGGCCGCCAGCCTTGAGGAGAATCCCCCCTCGGGAGTTCCCCGCTGAAGACAGGTGACAGCGCCGACATCGGGTTCGGAAAGGATGGGAAGGACAATCTCCCGCAGGTAATCCGGCCCGACCCGGATGTCGCTGTCGTTCAGAAGGATGAAGGGATCGGTCACATCCCGGGCAACGGCCGCGACTTTGTTCATCTTTTTGTTCGCGCCCGAGCGCTCGGCCACGATGGCAAGGGAGACCTTTTCGGGATGGAGGGCTTCAAGCTCGCGGATCAAGGCAACGGCGGGATCATCGGGAGAATCTACGGTGAAGATGACCCGGAACTTCGGGTAGCGCTGGTTGATGAAGGAGATATAGTTTTCCCGGGCCCCATGATCGAGACCCCGGACGGGCTTGATCATCAGGACCGGAGGGAGAACCCCGTCGGGAATCCAGGCCTCTTTCCGGCTTCGAAGAAGCCGATCCGCTCCATAGAGGGCAAGCCCATCAAAAAAAACGCCGGTGGCAGCGATAAAAAGGGATACACCACCGGCAATGGAGAGAATGCCGACGGAATTCATCAGATGACGAACGAGCTCATATGGTCTGTTGGGCCTTTTCCGAGGCTCGCCGCTTGGCCATGAACCGGAAGAACTCCCGGGCCTCTCGGGCGGTCTTCTTGAGTTCGGTATAACTGAAAAGGGCCCGCCGCAAAACCTTCAGGACATAGCGCGGGCGGAAATAATATTGCCGATAAAATTTTGGAACAGCCATGAAGATTTCCCGGGACGTGATCTCGGGATAGGCGATGTTGACCGCCTGCAGTCCATCGTCCGACACCATCTCGGAGTCGACGAGGTAGCCGTTTTCCTTGGCATACTCGTAAAAATGGGTTCCGGGATAGGGGGACGCCAGAGAAACCTGGAGGGTTTCAATATTGAGGCGGCTGGCGAAGGCGATGGTTTCATCGATCGTCTTCGTGCTTTCACCGGGAAGGCCGACCATGAATGTCCCGTGGATGGTCATTCCCAACTGGTGCGCGTCCTGCGTGAACTTTTCCGCCTGCTCCACGCGGATGCCCTTCTTGACATTGTTCAGGATCTGCTGATTGCCTGACTCGTACCCGACAACCATGACCCGGCATCCAGAATCCTTCATGATGCGAAGGGTTTCAAAGTCCACATTGGCTTTCGAATTGCACCCCCAGGACAGGTTGAAGGCCTTGAGGCCCCGGGCCAGCTCCCGCGTTCTGTCACGATATTCGGTCAGGGTGTCGTCATCGAAGAAGAGCTCCTTGATCCCCGGGAATGTCTTCTTGATATAGGCCACTTCCTCGAGGACGTTCTCGACGGAGCGGACGCGATAGACGTTTCCCGAAAAGGTCTGGGGCCAGAGACAGAAGGTGCATTTGCTCCCGCATCCCCTCCCCGTGTAGATCGAGATGTAGGGAAACTTCATCCAGGGAATTTCATAGTCGCTGATCTTGAGGTCCCTCGCATAGATCTTGGAGGCGAAGGGCAGGACGTCGAGATCCTCGATGACCGGACGGTCCGGATTCCCGATGATGGCTCCGTCCTTGCGAAAATGGAT
>DAIBSV010000014.1:0-9780 GCA_027415455.1 Nitrospirota bacterium
AGAGCCTCGAGACGCTCTGTGCCCGGCGTTCCCCGGGGCTTCGGCGGGGCCTCCGGTTTTCGCATGAGGGTCCGGAGGAGGCCCTCCCGGTCCACCTTCGCCTTCTCGAGAACCTCCGGGGGAATCCGGGCCAACGCCTCCCGGAGCTTCGTCTCGATAAAGGCGGCGGGATCCCCCACGGCGGACTGGAGCTCCCGGCCCTCGTTCACGAGGTCCAAGAGCGACTTCGGCGGCTGGTTCCGGACGGCGTCGAGGGCCTTTTCGACCTCCGCCTTCTTCGCCTCCAGGGCCTTCCGGAGGGTTTCCTGCGCCTCCGGAGGCCCCCCCGCCCCGGTCTCCGGGATCGCGGCCAGGGCCCGGTCGATCGTCTCTTTTTTGTGCTCCAGGATCTTCCCGATCTTCTCCCCGGCCGCCGACGGGGTGGAGGCGAGGTGGTAGTCGACGTCCAGGAGGCGGGCCCGGGGATCGTCCGCAAGACGCGCGGGCAGCAGCGGAACGTCGGAAAATCGGCTCCGGTCCTTCGGATCCCGCCCGGCGCGGCGGTTCCGGACCGAGAGGTAATGCTCCGGCGGGCGCGCCTCTCCCGGATCCTCGGCGGCCAGAAGCACCGACGCGACCTCGGAGGCGTCGTCGGAGGCCACCGGAAGCGATCCCCGGTGGATCATCACCCCCATCTCGAGATCGGGGAAGAGCCAGAGAGTCTCCGGGGCGAGGGGCACCTCGACGGCGTCCCCCTCCCGGAGCGTCGCGAAGGCCCGAAGGACGATCCGGGGAAGGCGTCCCTCCAGACGGTCCTTCTCCGGATGGAGTCCCTCCAGGAAAAACGGCTCTCCCCCGGCGAAGGATCCGGGGAGCCACTGGTCGGGAGGCGCCTGGTTGTAAAGGGTCCAGTCGGAGTCGGCCGGAAGCTCCGGAGGCTCCCGGCCGATCTCGCCCGCGCGGTAGCGGCCGATGCGGCCCGACCGGCCGCTCCACGAAAGTCCCAGCGCCCCCAGTCCCGCGGGGGCCGGACGGTCGTCGGGGGAGAGAAGCGGATGGGCCGGGTTCTCGATGTTGGGAAGGGGAAGGGGATCCGCGGGAGGCTCCCCCGGAAAGCCCTTTCCGACCGGATTGGCCGCGTATCCCGGACCCCCGTAGGCGCGGCTCCACTCGATCGGCATCGCGGTGAAGGGGACCGGATCCCCGATCCGGAGAATCCCCCGCTCCCGGACCCAGACCCGGTCCCCGTGGACGTCCAACGCCTTGGCCACCGGACCGACCCGGACGACGACCCGGCGGGAGGAAACGGCCTGCCCCCCCGGCCCGTGGCAGCGGGCGGCGAGCAGGACCTCTCCCCGGTCCTTGGGGATTCCCTCGTCCCAGACCCCGTCCGCGGGCAGGAAGGGGGTGATCGACTGCCACAGCGCCTGCTCGGAAACCGGGAGATCGGGGTCGGAAAAGGAGAATCCCACCAGCCCCGAGAGGGCCAGACGATGCCCCTGCCGCCGGTAGCTCCGGCAGAGGAATCCGAGGAGAAGGGGTTTGATGACGCGAAGTCCCATGAAGACCCCACTCCTTAGGTAAAGATGTGAATTCCGGCCGACTGCAGAACGACGGCGCTGTCCCGTGCCACTGTCGACGCATTTTCTATCTGAATTTCGTGGGTATGAAGTTTGGCCTGTACGGATTTCATTTCAGCATCGGCATTTTCGAGGTGACCGCTTTTCAAATTGTACGTGGGCCCTATACTCCCATTGATCACTGCAGCAACGTTAAAATTCTCCTGGTTTCCCAGACAAATATTCTCCTGGAATCCCAGACAAAATTGTAATAAATTCCCAAGCGCTCCATTCAGCGTGTTTCCGCCGACGATCGTGGTCAATTGTCCCCAGATCGCGTTGACCTGGTTTGCACTGATCGAGTTGTTCTGGTTTCCAGAGGTGTTGTTGTTGAAATTCTGGCCGTAGACGTTCACGTCCCCCTGCGCATTGAGATTGATGTCGTTCGTTCCGGGGGTCTGGGAGGTGGGTGACCCCGCCACCAGATTGATATACCCGGTCCCTTCGACATGAATGTTTCCGGTGGCCGGGGCCTGGGGAGCCGGGGAGACGGCGGCCGACATGTTGATTCCCCCGACGGAATAGATCACGATTCCCCCCGTCGTACTTTGTCCCGTAATACTCGAATCGGCAGCCATGGGCGCCCTCCTTTAAATGAAGTTCCTCTCCAAAAAATCGGGTCAAAACAAATGCTCAGAGATTCGCGTCGTCCAGAAGAATGAAATGCCCTCCCGCCGACCGGACTAGATTCTTCTCCGGGTTTTTGTTCGAGATCAGGTTCCGGCCCTCCGAGTTGTGGAGGGCCCCCACGATGACCGGCTGGTCGGGATCCCCTCCCAGGAAGGCCACGAGGACCTCGGTCTCCTTCCGGAGCGGGAAGTGCATCCCGTTGTCGGCCCCGGCGAGCGGCGTGGCCAGCCGGACCCACCCCGAGCCCTTCTGGCTCTTCCGCTTCGTGAGGGCGAACGGGAAGCGGACCTTGTACTCCCCGTACTCGTTCAGCTCGGCGAAGCGGCCCGACCCTTCCGCCTCGACGATCGCCTGGACCACCCCGGGGATCCGGGGCCAGGGCGTCCGCCGTTCGGGCCGGAAGGGAACATTTGCGGGAATCGCCTCGAAGGAAGTCTGGAACCGGGAAGGCCCCCCAGGCTCCCCGCCTCCCCCCGCCATGGAGGCGAGGTTGGCCATCGGCTGGCTCCCCTCGCACCGGAGGCGAGTCACGAAGAACTCCCCGTTCATGTTTTCCCGCCCATGGCGGGAGATCCGGACCGTCGTTGCCGCCCGGATGCCGACAGCCGTGCTCTTTCCATCCAGAATCCTCCGGCCGGACTCGAGAAGTTCGGCCAGGAGCCGCGCCTGGCGGTTCGCCTCGGCGTTGGTCCGGAGGTTCTCGCCGAAAACTTCGACCACCGTCCGGTCGGCGCCCCCCGCGACCGCCTTCTCCTCCCGGATCTCGAGGGCGGCTTTGCGGTAGTTGAAGTCCTGGACCACCGCCCTGGCCGGAACCTCCCGCACGGTCTCGCTCCATTCGAAGAGGGTGTCGTCGGCGAGACCCACGTCGGGATCCCCCGGGGGACGGAAGACGAGGGAGCGGCTCCAGGAGGGCTTCTGGTGAGGCTGGTCGTAGAAGAGGACCCGGTCGCGCCCCCCTTCGTGGTCGAAGGCGTAGACGATCCCCTCCCGCTCGGCCCACCGGTCGAGGAAGGCGTGAAGGCTTTCCCCGAACTGGCAGAGGAAGGAGCGTTCCCGGTAGCTCTCCCCCGTCCGGAACTGGTAGTCCTGGGTCGTGAAGCCCGCCCCCTTGAGAATCTCCTCCAGCACCCCGGGAATGCCCTTCTCCAGGGTGTAGACCTCGGAAAAGACCGAAAGGGAGAGCCGGGAGAGACGCGGCACGAGAACGGCCGAGAGGAGGGTGAAGGGGCCGGCCTGGTGGCGGACCTTAAGCTCTCCGATCATTCCGTGGGTGGGGATCCGGAGGACCGGACCCTCCCGGCGGGACTCGACCGTGAAGGTGGCCTCCCGACCCATGAGAGCCTCCGGCGCAAGATTCGCATCCCGGGTGGCAAGCGTGAGACGGTAGACAAAATCCCGGTTCAGCGCCTCCTCCCCCGTAAACTCCACCACCTGGAAGGCCTCCGGGGAATGGCCCGCCACCGTCAGGGCAAAGCTCACGTCCCCCGCCCGCTCCTGGTTCGCCGCGCTCATGGGCTCCTCCGTTTCTTCCGGGGAGCGGAGGCCCCGCTCCGTTTAGATTCCCCGTCCGGCCCCGCCGCGACGGTGGTCGTCCCGTCGGGGGCGATGCCGACAGAAACCGGCCCCTCCAGGGTCCCCTCCACGAGCCGTTCGATCAGCGTCTGCGAAATCGCGGGCAGGATCCGGCTCTGGAGCAGGTAGTCGATGTTTCTGGCCCCGGCCTCGGAGGATTCGCACTGGCCGGCCACATGGGCGACGAGGGACTCCTCGAACCGGAGCTCCACCCCGTTGTTGTCCCGGAAGGACCGGGCGAGCCGCGCGGTCTTGAGCCGGACGATCCGGCCCAGCGCATCCCCCCCGAGCGGGAGATAGGGGACGATCGTCATCCGCGCGAGGAGCGCCGGCTTGAAATGCCGGGAGAGATCGGGCCGGATCAGGGTCACCAGCTCCTCGTAGCCCGCCCCGGGATTTTTGAGGGCGTAGTCGGCGAGCTTCTCCGAGGCCAGGTTGCTGGTCAGGAAGATCACGGTGTTCGAAAAATCGATCTCCTTGCCCTCCCCGTCGGCCAGCACCCCCTTGTCGAAGACCTGGTAGAAGAGGTTCAGGATGTCGGGGTGGGCCTTCTCCACCTCGTCGAGCAGGACGACCGAGTATGGCCTCTGGCGCACCGCCTCCGTCAGCACCCCCCCCTCCCCGTATCCCACGTATCCCGGAGGGGATCCGATCAGGCGCGACGCCTGGTGCTTCTCCTGGAACTCGCTCATGTTGATGGTGACGGTGGCCTTTTCGTCTCCGAAGAGAATGTCGGCCACCGCGAGCGCCGTCTCGGTCTTGCCGACCCCGGATGGGCCCACCAGAAGAAAGATCCCCACCGGCTGGCGAGGGCCCTTGAAACCCGCCCGGGCGTTCCGGATGATTTCCGCCACGCGGGAGAGGGCCGGCTCCTGGCCCAGGACCCGCTCTCCCAGAGTCTCCCGCAGATGGAGGACCGTCTGGGCCTGCTCGCGCAGGAGCTTGCCCAGGGGAATCCCCGTCCAGTTCGAGACCACCCGGGCCACGGTTTCGGGATCGACCTCGTAGGGGACCATGGGATGCTCCCCCTGGATCTCCCGGAGCTTTTTCTCCTTCTCCCGGAGTTCGGACCGCCAGGCCTCCCGCTCCGGTCCCTCCCGCCGGGGGCTCTCCCGATGGGCAACTATGTCGGCCACCGCCTCCTTCTCCCGCTCCCACCGCTCCCGAAGCTCCGCAAGCTCCTTCTCCAGGGCGGCCATCTCCTCCCCGATCGCCTCGATCCGCCCCTCCGGCACGGGATGGCCGAAGCTCTCGTCGCGCGAGAGACCCTTCCTCTCCCTCTCCAGGGCCTGGAGCCGCCGCTCGAGCCCCTCCACCTTCTCGGGCTTGGCGGATAGCGCGATCCGGATCCGGGCGGCGCTGGTGTCCAGAAGGTCGACCGCCTTGTCGGGGAGCTTCCGCCCCGTGAGGTAGCGGTCCGAGAGGGTCGCCGCCGCCACCAGGGCATCGTCCCGGATCGTCACGTGATGGACGGCTTCGTAGTGCTCCTTCAGCCCCCGGAGGATCAGGACCGCGGTCTCGACCGAGGGCTCGTCGAGCTTGACCGGCTGGAATCTCCGGGCCAGGGCGGCGTCCTTCTCGAAGTATTTCTTGTACTCGGCCCAGGTGGTGGCGGCGATGGTCCGGAGCTCCCCACGGGCCAGGGCAGGCTTCAGGAGGTTGGCGGCGTCGCCGCCCCCCTGGGCTCCTCCCGCCCCGATGAGCGTGTGGGCCTCGTCGGTGAAGAGAATCACCGGGACAGGCGAGGCCTTGATCTCGCCGATGATTCCCTTGAGCCGGTTCTCGAACTCCCCCTTGACCCCGGCCCCGGCCTCGAGGGCCCCGAGATCGAGGCCCAGGAGGCGGACCTTCGACAGGGACTCGGGAACGTCCCCCTGGGCGATCCGCAGCGCCAGGCTCTCCACCACCGCCGTCTTGCCCACCCCGGGATCGCCCACGCAGATGGGGTTGTTCTTGCGCCGCCGGGCCAGGATGTCGACGATCTGGCGGACTTCGGCGTCGCGGCCAAAGACCGGATCGATCCGGCCCTTCCGGGCCTTTTCGGTAAAGTCCTCGCAGAAGCGTCCGATCGCCGTCCCCTCCTCGGAGAGAGCGTCCTTGCCGGCCTCGCGGCCTCCGATCTCCTCCGAAGAGCCGGCGCACAGGGAGTCGAAGGCGTCCCGGAGGCGCTCCTTCCCGATCTTCTCGAGGGAGCGGGACGGGCGGCCCGAGGAGTAGGAGGCCAGACGGTTCACGAAGGCCAGGAGGAGGACTCCTGAGCGGGTATGGGGCTCGTTCCGGTTCAGGGAGGCGATGAGGTGCGCGTCCTGGAGAAGCTCGATGAGGAGCGGAGAAAAGACCGGGCGCCCGCTGTTCCCCGTCTTCAGGTCCTCCAGGGCCCCCGACAGCTCCCGTCTGAGAAGTCCCGGATCGATCCCTTCCGCCGCCAGGATCTTGGCGAAGTCGGCCTCGGGATGGTCGAGGAGGGCCAGAAGGACATGCTCGGGAGCGATCTCGTAGTGGGTGCGGGAGAGACAGAGCCCCGCCCCCTGCTCCACCGCGCGGGTGAGGACGGGGGACAGGCGCCGGAAGAGGGGTTTCAGATCGGCGATGATCATGGCGCTCCTTCCGTGAAGGGTGTGAGAACGGAGGTCAGCGGAAACGCGACCCTCTTTAAGCGAGAGAAGGATCCGGTTTCGAGCCAGGCGTCGAGACCCAGCCGGCAGCGCCGGGAGCCTCCGAGACGCACCGGCTCCGGGCTTTGGTCCTCGAGGATGAGCACGATTTCCGCCGAGACCGGGTCGGTGAGATAGAACTCCTGCCAGAAGGCGACCTTCCGGAAGTTTTCCTGTCCGGGAAGAAGCGCCTCGAAGCTTCGGTTGTCCACCGGTCCGATCCGGATCCGGATCTGGTTCGACCGGTCCCGGATCCGCTCCCCCAGCACCGTCTCCTCGCCCAGGGGGAGCGGCGTCCCCAGAAGGAGGCGCTGCTCGTCCGGAAGCGGCACGCTCCGCTCGACGCACTGCTCCACCGCGACCCGGACCCCGTCCAGGACGTCGGACAGGATGCTCTCGAGCCCCCGGGCCGATCGGGGATGAAGCGTGAGAAGGCCGGCGTACCGGAGCGCGGTGGGGCAGAGAGGATCGGCCTCCCGGAAGACCGGCCGGGACAGTCCGGTGAAGACGTGGAAGAGGTTGACGACCTCCGGCTCTCCCTTCTCGTAGGCCCGGAGAGAGAGCCGGACCTTCTCCCAGCCGTCGTAGAGGAGGGGGTAGAGAACGCCGTGGAGAATGTCGAGAAAGTCGCGGGCCGTCGAGCCGTCCTCGTTCCGCTCCTCGATCAGATCTTCGGTATAGAAGGTCGGAAGGGGGGATGAGACCCCGTAGAGGCCGAAGAAGTTGACCTCGAGCCTCGGGATTCCGGCCGGATCATCCCACCGGAGGGAGGAAAGGTCCCGCGGGGGAAAGGCCAGCGACAGGGCCGGCCGGATCCGGATCCCCTTCCAGAAATCCTCTCCGGCAAAGCTCCCCTCCTTCTCCCGCACCGTCAGAAGGCGCAGGAGGCGAACGGCCTGGCCGAACTCGTAGCGGTCGGCATGCCGGAGGAGATCCTCCCGGAGTCTTCCTAGATCAGCGTCTGCGTGCCCAGCCGGTCCGGCCATGCAAGCTTCTCCCCCGTCAGAGTGTCCTCGATTTCAAGCCCGATGAAGACGTTCAGGGTGGCATAGACCGCCAGGAACTCGTTCAGGATGGTCCCGAAGAGATACAGATCGGCTATGTCTGCGAAACCGTCTCCGCGGACCCGGATCCGGATCCGGGTCCCCCGGAGAAGAATCCCCCGGATGAACCGGTTCTTCCGCGCCACCGTCACCTCCTGGATGCCCTCGACCCGCTTTCTGTTCGTGTCCTCCAGCCCCTTGTTCCTCTCCGTCGGAAAGAGATAGACCGACAGGAGCGACCGGAGGCGGGCGGCGTCGGCCAGGGAGAGGAAGTTGACCCCCAGCTGGGAGAGCACCCGCCAGGTCAGCCCGTCCCCCTGGGGCGGCGGAACGTAGGAGGTGGGGGTCGTCAGGTTGGTAAAGGAGAGGCGCTCGGGGGAGTTGTCGGTGGTGCGGGTGATCTCCCCGGGCTTCAGCGCCTCCGGCAGAAAGCGGTTGGTCGCCAGGACCCTGATGGAAAGGGTTTCTTCCACGGGCAGTTCTCCCGGTCCGTAGAGGAGCCCCAGGAAGGTTTCGGCGCGGGACTCGACCGGCGAAGGCCGGCGGACGAGACGGTACCCCCGCTGGGACGGACGTCGGGGCTGGCCCAGAAGTTCCTGGAAGGGACGGTATTCGACGCTGCGGCCCCCCCGCGTCTCGAGGCCGGTGATCGACGAGATGCCGAAGACGTCGAAATGGTCGGGGTTCGGGGCCGAGAGACGGATCGGAATCTCGCTCCGGCGGTGGTCGACCCCGATCGGCTCCGCGTCGGCCTCGAAGAGGTTGACCGCCGGAACCGCCCCCAGGACGAAATGGTGGAGGGCGGGAGAAAGCGGCCGGACGGGAGGGCGGGAGAGATGGAAGGAGAGGGTGGCGGAGCTCCCGGCGCCCCGCCGGCTCCATCCGGAAAGTCCCGAGAGCCGGACGAAGAGGAATTTGGACGGCATCACGAAAAATTCCTGGAAGAGACGGTAGGCGGAGAAGGATCCCGGGGAATAGGGAAAAAGAGCCGAATCCTCCCCGAAGGACGGGGCGTCGAGGGCCGAGGAAGGCAGGCGGAAGGGCGGTTCCCCCGGCACGGCGATCTCGATCCGGTCCAGCCAGCGGGTCAGGAGATGGAAATGATTGGCCCCCTCGGAATAGGTCCCGCCGAGATAGAAGGTCAGGGAGTCCTCCCGGAACTGGGAGAGGGGCATCCCCGAGAGGGTCAGGTGGATCGAGGCGGGACGCCCCGCCTCCTGCTCCGCCCGGACGGAGGTCACGGAGAGGGGATGGACAACAAGCTCCTGGCAGGTTTCGAAGAGGCAACTCGTGCCCTCGACGGGGACGGAGCCGGCCCGGGTTCCCCGGGGAACGACCACCGGCTCGGTCAGGCGGCCCCGGGGAGAGAAGGAGAGGATGGTCGCGGAGGGAACCGGCCGGAGAAACTGGGAGAAGAGAACCCGGGCGATCTCCTGGACGAACTCCGGAAACTGGTCGGAGAGGCGCTGGTGGAGGATGCCGGTCAGGAAGGCCACACCCTCGAGAAGGCGCTCGACGTCGGGATCGGCGGAGGGCTGGCCCAGAAGGGGGGCCGTGGCGGGATGGGCGGCGGCAAATTCCCGGGCCAGCACCCGGAGCTTCGTCAGCTCCTCTTCGTAATAGGATATGGCCATGGAGCCGCTCCCTCCCCCAGACCCTCCGACGGGTCCGAAAGTCGTGTTCTATCCAAGGACGATCTCTCCGTTCGCGCGGACCGTGGCCGGAATCTGGATCGGCCACCGGCGGCCGCCCAGGGGAATCTCCCCCGAAATTTCGATCCGCAGGGCTCCGAGCTCGGTGGTGGTGTCGAGGGCCCGGACACGCGGATCGGCAAGACGCGGCTCGAAGCGGGCCACCGTCTCGAGCACCGCCCGGACGATCTCGACGGAGGAGCCCGATTCGAACGATCCGGCGACATTCGAAAGATCCGGAACCCCGAAATATTCCGAAATGGGCACCGATTTCCGGCGGGTTTTGAGGATGCGGGAGAGGTGGGCCCGGACGGAGGCCGCCACCCGCTCGAACTGGGAGCTGTGGCGGTTCTCCTCCCCCGACCCCAGGGCGGCGATTCTCTCGAGAAGGCGTTCCCGGACCTCCATCCTCCGTCTCCCGATCCCGGCCCTTGCCTAGGACTTCGGATTCATCCAGGAATCCTCGCCCGAGATCCCGCCGTCGGCCCAGGTCACGGTGATCTTTTCGAAGGCGAAGGAGACGTCCTCCATGTGGCCCATCTGGCGGTCCTCCGCGCGCAGGACGTTGGGCATCCAGTCCTTCATGGCA
>DAIBSV010000014.1:9877-19900 GCA_027415455.1 Nitrospirota bacterium
CAACGATGGTCGCGTTCTCGAGCTCGGTGGTGTAGTACTTTTCTTCCTTGCCCTGGGGGTTGATCCGGTACCAGTCGAGGGTCACCTTGGTCATCTGCTCCCCGGTGCAGAGGGCCTGGAAGAGCTTCGGAGAGCTCTTGTCGATTTCCTTGGTGATGGTGATGGGATTGTGGACCCGGCGCCCGGTGGGAAGACCGGTCTGGGGATTCTTCGGAAGCTCCACCGAATAGTCGAAGGCCTGAACCTGGATCGTTCCCTCGCGGCCCTTGATGGTGCAGGAGCCGTCGATCTTCCCCTGCTGTTTTCCGTGGATGGTGGCAAAAAGCGGCATCGGCATGTCGGATCCTTTCTCGAAAAAATGGTTGGTTCCTGCGTCCCGCCGGGGGATCCCCCCCGGCACCCCTTATTTCTTGTCGAGCTTTCCGACGAGGGAAAGCGTGAAGGAGGCCCCCATGTACTTGAAATGGGGGCGCACCTTGAGGGAGACCCGGTACCAGCCGGGATCCCCTTCGACGTCGGAGACCACGATCTCGGCCTGGCGAAGCGGCCTCCGGCTCCGGACCCCGGGGGCGGGGTTGTCCATGTCGGAGACGTACTGCCGGATCCAGTTGTTGAGCTCGGCCTCGAGGTCGCTCCGCTCCTTCCAGGTCCCGATGTTCTCCCGCTGGATGACCTTGATGTAGTGGGCGAGCCGGCTCATGACGAAGATGTAGGGGAGCTGGGTCCCCAGCTTGTAGTTGAGCTCGGCCTCCTTGCCCTCCTTGGTCTGGCCGAAGAACTTCGGCTTCTGGGCGGAGTTGGCGGAAAAAAAGGCGGCGTTGTCGGAGTTTTTCCGCATGGTGAGGGCCATGAACCCCTGCTCCGCCAGCTCGAACTCCCGCCTCTCCGAAATGAGGATCTCGGTGGGGATCTTGCTCTGGACCTCTCCCATCGCCTCGTAGTTGTAGATCGGGAGATCCTTCACCGCCCCGCCCCCCTGGGGCCCGATGATGTTGGCGTTCCACCGGTACTGGGAAAAGGAGGCCGACAGGCGCGAGGCGAAGGCGAAGGAGGCGTTCCCCCAGAGGAAGGCCTCGTTCCCGGCGCTGACGTCCTCCTGGTAGTTGAACTTCTTGGAGGGCACCGTCTGGGAGCCGTACGGCAGACGCAGCATGAAGCGGGGGACGGTGAGCCCCACGAACCGGGCGTCCTCGCTTTCCCGGAAAGCGTTCCATTTCGTGAACTGGGGCATCTCGTAGATCGAGGCCAGATCCTTGAGATTCGGGAGCTTGGAGAAGTCGTCGACCCCGAAGAACTCCGGACCGGCCGAGGCGATGAAGGGGGCGTGGGCCATCGCGGCCACCGCCGCCACGTTCTGGAGGAGCTTGATGTCCTGGGGGCCCGGGTTCATCTCGTAGTTGGCGACGATCGTCCCGTAGGGCTGGCCGCCGAACTGGCCGAACTCGTTGGTGTAGGCGATCTTGTAGAGTCCGGACTTGGTGATCTCCGGCGCGTCCTCGAAGTCTTCCCGAAGCTTCTGCTTGCTGACGTTTAAAATCTCGATCTTGTTGTTCTCCCGGAAGTCGGTCTGGTCGACCAGGAACCGGAGGGAGCGCCAGGCCGACTCCATCTTCTGGAAGTCGGGATGGTGAAGGATGGCATCCACCTGGCGGCAGAGCTTCCTGTCGAGTTCGGCGATCATCTCGTCGACGGTGGCCTGGGTGACCTTCTCCACCGAGCGCTGGGGTTCGAGGAGCTCGTTGATGAAGGCCTTGACCCCCTGCCGGGTGATGGAATAGGCCTCGTCCCCGGGCTTGAGACGGGTCGCCTCGACGAGATCGTCGATCAGGGAATCGCTGAAGGAAGGGGCGGAACTCCCCGGATCTTTGGCGGTTTTCTGCGGATCGTCTGCCATGATACGGCCTCCTGTCCTCTGGACAAGGTAAAGGGTGGCTCGGTCAGGATTCCCGGATTCCGAGTTCGGAGAGGAGCTTTTCCCGGGTCTCGTCGTTCTTGATGATCTCCTGGAGCTTCTTGCGGAAGTCCGGAATGTTGCCGAGAGGTCCCTTGAGGGCCTTCAGGGCGTCCCGGAGCGCAATGAGCTCCCGGAGCTCGGGGACCTGCTCGACGACGGCGTCGGGAGTGAAGTCCTTCATTTCCCGGATCCGGAGCGACACGGTCATGGTCTCGGGCTCCGCCCCCTCCCGGGCCGGCGCGAGATGGTTGGGGACGCTCATCTCGAGACCCAGGTTGTGGCTCTCCATCACGCTGTTGAAGTTGTCCTTGTCGACGCCGATGGGCTTGATCTCCTCGAGCTGCCGGCTGTCCTCCTTCTGGGTGAAGTCTCCGACGACGAGCTGCTTGAAGGGAAGCTCCACATCCTCCTTGGCGTCTCCCGTCGCCGGCCGGTACACGATGTTGACGCGCTCCTTCGGCGCGACCGATCCCTGTTCGTCCATGGCCTGCCTCCCCGGGACCTCGCGGCCCCCGATCAATGTACAAAAGGTTCCCCCGAAGGGGACTCTCCCTTTTCATGCGCTGGTAAAGCGAGTATAATCAGGAACCGTTAACCTTTCGTTATACGTTTTTCTCTTTTTACATAAATATTTGTCATAAATTTACACTTCGGACTGCCGGGGAACTCCCATGGGACGAAGGACCGATCAGACAAGACCGATTCTTATTCTCAATCTCCTGGGTCCTCCCGAGATCCGTCTCGGGAACCGCCCTCTTCCCCCCCTTCCCTCCCGGAAGGCCCTGGCCCTTCTCGTCTATCTCTCGACCGAGTCCTCCCGGAGCCACGACCGCCGCTTCCTGGCCTCCCTTCTCTGGCCCGACTCCTCCGAGGACAAGGCCCTGGCCAGCCTCCGGCAATCCCTGCTGGCTCTCCGCCGGACCCTGGGCGACGACCGTCTCTCCCCGCCCTTTCTCGAAGCAGGCGCCAGGGCGGTCCGTTTCAACCCGTCCGCCCCCTACCGGCTCGATCTGGCCCTTCTCGCGTCTCGCCCCCACGAATGCCGGGTTCTCGAGGATCCGGAGGCCTGCGCCCGCTGCGCCCGCCATCTGGCGGAGGCGGCGGAGGCGATCCGGGGCGTCTTTCTAGAGGGATTCGACCTTCCCGGGTGCGAAGAGTTCGACGGGTGGGTGGAGGGGATGCGGGAGCGGACCCGGACGCTCGCGGTCCGCTCGGTCGAACGGCTGGTCCGATTCTTCGAACGGACGGGAAACCTCCGGGAGGCGGTCCGGATCGCCTCCCGGGGTCTCCGGATCGATCCGTACGACGAAGGGGCCCACCGGCGCCTCATGCGGCTTCTGACCGCCGCCGGGGACCCCCGGGCCGCCGAGCTCCAGTTCGAGGCCTGCCGGAACCTCCTTGTCCGGGACCTGGGCGTTCCCCCGGAGCCGGAGACCCTTGCCCTACTCCGGGAAATCCGGGAGAAACGAACCCGGTGGGAAAATCTTCCCGGAGAATCCGACAACTGCCCGGAATGCTGTCCGGCGACGGTCCTCTTCTTCGACGGACTTGCGGACATTCCCACGGTCGGGGAGGATCCGGTTCCCCGGAACCTTCGCCGGATCCTGGCGGAGGTTCCGGACTTCATCGCCGACCGGGGTGGCGTCTCCGTCGCCTCCCACGGAGGAACCCGGCTCGCCTGGTTCGGCCTGGGTCCGGCCCGGGAAGGGGGCGCGCGGCGCGCCGCAAGGACGGCCCTGGAGCTTTCGGATCTCTTCCGGAACGAAGCCGGGGTCTCCGTCCGGGCCGGGCTTCACTCGGGGACGGTGGTGGCCTCCGGCCGGGCGCTTCCGGCCGCCTCCGGGAGCGCGGAACGGATCGCCATGGCCCTGTGCATGCAGGCCGGAGCCGGCGATCTCCTGGTTTCGAGAGCCGCCTCCGCCCTTCTCGCCGGCCAGTTCCGGATCGAAGAGGCGACCGGCCTCCGCCTGCCGGCCGCGGTCGGGGGAGCCTATCGGCTTCTCGGAACGGCCGAAAGCCACACTCCCGGATCTCTTCCGGAGGAGCCCTCCCCCGTCGGACGCAATGAAGAACTCGAGATCTTCTCCTCCCTGTGGTTTTCGGAGAAAGGAGGGGTCCTCCTTCTCGAGGGGCCTCCGGGAATCGGCAAGAGCCGGCTGGTCCGGGCCTTTCTGGACCGGGCCCGGGCAAGCCGGAGATCCCGGCCCGAGGCCCTCCCGCTCCAGATCCGGAGACTGGAATGCCTCCCCCAGTATAGCGACAGCCCGTTTTACCCCGTGGTCCGGTTCCTGCGGAATCTGATCGACCTTCCGGCCGGAGAGGATCCGGAGCTTTCCCGGAAAAAGATCCAGGACTACGTCCACTCGGTAGGCCTTCCCGCTCCCCGGAAAACGGCCGCCCTTTTGTGCGACCTTCTGGGCCTCCCCTCCCGGGAGGCGGGGGGGAATGTGCCAACCGGCATCGACCGGAGAACGGCCTTCGAGACGCTCTTTCTCTCCATCCTCCGGATCCGGAGCCGGAACCGCGTTCTCCTGGTGATCGAGGACCTCCACTGGGCCGACGACTCGACCCGTCAGATCCTCCGGAAGGTCCTCGAGGATCCCCTCATCGCCCGCCGGATCCTGACCGTCCTGACCGTCCGGAGCGGAGAGGCCCCTCCCTGGCTCGAGGGGCTCGAGGGGGTCAGAAAACGCCCCATCGGCCCCCTCACCTCCGCGGAGAGCCGTTCCCTCGTCCGCCTTTTCGTCGGGGACCGCCCTCTCGAGCCCGACCAGGAAGAGGAAATCGTCCGGACGGCGGGAGGCGTTCCCCTCTTTCTCGAGGTCCTGACCCGTCGCCTCCTCGAGAGCCCGGGGGAGGGGGGAGGCCTTTCGGGCGGGGCCCATCTGCCCCAGACCCTGACCGAACTCCTGTCGGCGCGTCTGGCCCTCGATCCGGAGGACCGCGCCCTGATCCAGCGGGCGGCCCTCATCGGCCGGGAGATCCCGCTCGATCTCTTTCGGGCCGTCGCTCCGGTCCCTTCCGATGCGATCGACCGATTTCTCGAAAGAGCCGAACGGAGAGGCCTGATCGTCAGAAAAACCGATTCCGCCGACGAATGCTACGAGTTCACCCACGCCCTCCTTCAGGAGGCGGCCGTCTGTTCCATCGTTCCGGAGGAGCGGCCCGCGATCCACCGGATCCTCGCCGAAACCCTCGCCGCCCGCTTTCCGGAGGTCGCCCGCACCACGCCCGCCCTTCTGGGTCTCCACTACGAGGAGGGAGCCCTCCCGGAAAAGGCCGCCGAGTGGTACGAAGAGGCCTCCCGTCAGGCCTTTCAGAAGGGATCCTTCCAGGAGGCGAAGCGCCTCGTCGAGGCGGCCCTCAGGAACCTTCGCGCCGTTTCCGCCGGGACTTCCGCGGACCGGGAAGGGCGCCTCCTGCTGCTTCTGGGCCAGATCATGAGCGAAATCAAGGGGCTGGGGAACCCCGAGGTCCGGACGATCTTCCTGGAGGCCCGGAGCCACTACCGGCCAAAATCCTCCTCTTCGGAAGCCTTCCTGGCCAAATACGCCCAGTTCCGGTCTCATCTGGCGCGGGCCGAGCTCTCGGACGCCGCCGCCCTGTCCCTTGCCCTCGAAAAAACGGCCGCCCGGATCCGAAGCCTTCCGTACCGCTCCATTGCCCGTTATGCCAGGGGAACCCTCGCCTTCTGGACGGGAGAGTTCGAAACGTCCCGGGAGAGCCTGGCAGACCTGGGAGTAACTCCCCGGGACAACATCACGTCCCTTTGCCGGGAGAACCTCGAATGCTGCCGGAAGGGAGCGGCCTGGCGGTCCTGGGGCCTCTGGTTCATGGGACGAAAGGGGGAGTCCCGGGAGGAGCTTTCCAGGATCCTGGAGTGGGTCCGGGATAAAAACACCCCCCACCGGGGATTTCTCCTGACCTTCGCCTGCAATCTGTACCGGTACATGGGGGAGGTGGATGGGGTTCTGGAACAGGTCGACGCCATCCTCGCCTCGGCCTCGCGCGACCGGACCATCGCCTGGGTCCCCACCGGCCGGGCCTTCCGGGGGTGGGCGCTGGCCCGGAAGGGAAAACCCGGGGGAATCTCCCTGATCCTCGAAAGCCTCCCGATGTGGCGCTCCGTCCACCGCGTCGCGGAAAACGTTCTCCTTTCCCTTCTCTCGGAAGCCTATCTGCTTCACGGGGACACGCGGCGAAGCCGGGGGGTGGCCGAAGGGGCGCTCCGATTTTCCGGACGGACGGGGACCCGCTTCTACGACGCCGAACTCTGGCGGATCCGGGGGGAATGCGCCCTCAGGGAAAAGGAGCCCCTCCGGGCCGGAAAGGATTTCGAAAGGGCCCGGAAGATCGCCCGGAAACAGGGAGCCCGCGCCATCGAGGAACGGGCGGAGGAGGCTCTTGTGAGGCTGGGCCTCCTGGAGGACCTTCCGGCCCGCTGAAGGTTTTTTTCCGGACGCATACCCCCCAAAATCCATTCCTCCCGGGGAGGGGCCACCCCCTGAGTTGGATTTCCGGAGCCGGGGTCATAGAATAAGGGGAGATCGCTTTGCCACACGGTGATCGAGGAAAGCTCTGCAGGATTCCTCCCCCGGACCCAGGAAAACGTCGAATGACCGGCCCGCTCCAGGGCAATCCCGACATGATCGCGGCGGTTCTTTTCGAAGGAGACGATACCCGGATTCCCTCCTCCTCGAAGAGGGGGAGCTTCTGTCTTTCCTCCCCGTGTCCGAACTTTCGGTTCCGCTCTCTCCGCGGTCTTTCATCCCTGAAGGATCCGGATCCCGCTTCGGGCCGGCGCCGGACCGGCGCATCCGACCCCCGGACAGGCCGGAGGAAAGCCCTGGCAATATCGACCCCCAAGGGGTAAAGAAGAAGGAAGAACCCACATGGTCATGAAAATCAGAAAGCGGAACCATCCGAAACCCGAAGAACCCGGAAATCCCGACGACGGCTCCAGCGAGATCATGCGGGAGACGATCTTCGAAGCGATCCGGACCCAGATCCGAAACGACGAGCCTCCGGAAACGGCCTTGACCCTGAACCGTCTCCGCGCGGAGGGCCATTCCGAGGAGGAGGCGATGAAGCTCATCGGATGCGCCCTGAGCGTCGAAATCTTCGAAGCCATGAAATATGGAAACCCCTACGACTCCGAGCGCTACCGCAGAAATCTCGAACGGCTTCCGACCCTGCCGTTCTGACGGGGAGGGCCAGGGATTTGAAGGGACCGAAATAGATGCGCCGGCTCCATCGGGCCTCTCAAAATAAGCATACGATCGTTTTCTTATTTGCATGGTCGACATGAAAGGCCGGTCAGTACAGCAAATGGAGCGTTCGACGAACGCGACGGTGGCCGGAAACCAAAACGGGCCGCTTCTCCCGATCTGAAATCCCGGTGGAAAAGCCGAACGGAACTCTGACCAAAAAGAAACCGGAGGTCGTCTTGAACCCCGACGAAATCCCCTGGACCGACCGGATCGACACCCTGTCTGCCGACGGGGTTCTGATGCGGGAACTCCTCTCCCTCTATCCCACGCTCCATCCCGGCAATTCCTTCCGGATCGCGCTCGAAAAGCGGCTGTTCGACCCCGAGCGGGTGGAGCGGATCCTGGAAGGCCGGGACCCGGCCCTGGCCGACCGGCTCATCCGCGCTCTTCCCGCCCGACTGCTGTCCCGCTCCGCAAAACGGCTGGAAGCCCTGTTAAAAAAAGACTTCGGGGATCTGGTCAATCCGGCACCGGCCCTTCTGGCTACGATCGATCCGGCCCGGGCGGCCGATGCCTATCTGACGGCGCTCAATTCTTCGCCGGTCCCGCCGACCAGAACCCTTCTGGAAATCGCGAGGCTCCTCCCCGACCTGCCGGAGGAAAAGGCCCGCCCCCTCTTTGAAAGGCTGGCCGCCTTCCGGGTTCCGGAGCTGTCCTTCTTCCTGACCCGGGCCGGCTGCCGCCTTGGCCATCCGGGGGTCTTCGACCTTCTGCCCTTCCTGGCAACCGACAAGGATGTCCAGAACCACCTGCCGTGGACCTTCACAGGACACGGGTCCTGTTCCACAATGGCCTCCGAAAAATCCCTGTCAGGCGAAGACCTGGCCCGCTTCCTCGAACCGGGAGCCCCGCTCGGCGAAATCGAGCGGGCAAGGGAGACAGCCTCGTTCCAGGAGGCGATGGCGCTCCTCGCCTCGTGCGAGTCCCGGTCCTTCGGGTCCCTGGCCGCCCGGCGCTTTCTCGAAGCGGCCCCCCCGGCCTTCCTCGACGAACAGGAAAGCTTGGCCACGAATCTGGCCCTTGCGACCACGATCCACGACTTCGAAAGGGAGTCCCCAGACCTCGGAGGACTTGCCCCGCGGAATCTTGTCCCGTTTCTGGACCTGTATGCTGGCGAGATTGACCATATGCCGGACGCTTTCTTTCTCCCGGGATCCGCAGAGGAGTATCTCCGGATCCTGGAAGAGCTCCTGGAGGAGGACCCCGACGCGCCTGCCCTCCCGGTCCTTGTCGACCTCATGGGAAGACTCCGTCACGCCGCCTCGGTCCCTCGTCTGGTCGCCCTGCTGGAAAAAAACGGGGATCCCGGTCTGACCGAACAGGCCGAAGAGGCCCTGGTCGCGATCGGTCCGGAATCAGCGGATTACATTGTCCGGCACTGGAACGAATTCGACTCATTCCAGATCGTCTCTGCCGGCGCGATCCTCGCCAAGATCGACAGTCCGGCCATCGTCGACTTCCTGTGCGGCCATCCTGAACTCTGCCAGGACGATCCGTCGATCTGGTGCCCTATCGCCCTCTCCCAACCCGATTCCCGAACCCTCTCCGTCCTCCTCCCCCTCCTCAGAAGGGAAGATCCCGAGATCGACCGGACCGCCTTTGTCCTTCTGTCCCTTTTTCAGTCGGATCATCCGGAACTTCCCAACATCAGGGAGCGGATAACGGAATTCCACTCCCTGATGGACCCGTTCGTGAATAAGAAGCAGGAAGCCCCGCGGCCCTTTCTGCGTCTCCCCCTGACCTGCGAACTCTGCGGGGAGACCAACCACTATCGGGTCCATCGGATCATCGTCGGAAAAGGCGGGGAGGCTCCGGTCGTCTCCGAGGAATTTCCCTGCCGCTCCTGCGGTCGGTTTCCCCTTTTCGAGATTGCCCCCAACGGTATGGCAGCGATCGCCGGGGAGTCCCTGCGCCTTCTCCTTGGAAAAAGGCTTGGTTCGGAAAAACAGGAAAGTATTCTGCATACGCTCGACGTCCGCGGCCCCGTCGAGGAGGGAGAGATCCTCTCCCTGTCCACCGCCCTCCGGCAGACGAGGGAGGCGCTCCAGAAAGATCCCGACAACGCGCGCATGCTTCACCGCATGTCGAACCTGATGTCGGCGCTATCCCGACCCCGGCAGTCCTTCGAATTTACAGCCCGGGCCTATGCCGCCGACCCCGAAGCCCTGGAGATCATCAACAACCGCATTCTCCGGCTCAGAGAGGCCGATAGGGATGCGGAGGCCCTTTTGGTGGTCGAACGGGCCCTGAATTTCCAGTCCTCCTGGCATTTTCTCTCCGACACGCCGAATGATCAATTGAGGTATTTCTGGAACATCGCGGACGGACTGGCCCGGGATCTCGGGCGACCTTCCTTCTCCGGATCCGAGGGCGTGACGCTGGATCTCCTGAAAAAAAAGACCGGCCGAAACGATCCATGCCCGTGCGGAAGCGGCCGCAAGTACAAGAAATGCTGTCTTTGACACCTTCCAGAACCGGAACAGGAAAGAGGACGGGACACACCGGCCATCAGACCGACCGGAACCCTGGGGCGAATCCTTCGCGGACGGTCTCTTCGATGCGATCCTGCGATCCGAACGAACCCTAGTCCGCTCCGGCAAACCTCCCGAAACGGCGGCGACCCTCGCGCGCCTTCAATGATCGGAGCCTTCAGGAAGGCTCCCTACAGAATCAGCATGGCGTCGCCGTAGCTCAGGAAAAAGAACCCCTCTGAAAGGGCCCGGCCGTAGACCTCCCGCCAGCGGCCGTCTCCTCCCATGAAGGCGTCGATCAGGACCAGGAGGGTCGAGCGGGGGGTGT
>DAIBSV010000150.1 GCA_027415455.1 Nitrospirota bacterium
GAGGGAAGAAGAAAAGGGGCCGGTCACCTACAACGCCTGCTCCACGATCGGCTGGAACAACGGAGTCTCCTTCCCTGTCGAGGGCGGGAAGGCGGCCGAAGGCCGTGATGTAGGTGATGACGCCGGTCATCACCTCGGCGATGGGGGGACACCCGGGGATCTTGATCACCGAGTGGTCGGTCAGGACCTTGTGGATGGGCGTGGCCTGCGTCGGATTGGGCTTTGCGGCCTGGACGCAACCCCACGACGCACAGGAGCCCCAGGCGATGACGGCCTTGGCCTTCGCCGCAACCCGTTTGAGCTGCTCGACGAAGGGTTTCCCTCCGACGATGCAGTACATCCCGTCCTCGTTCAACGGGGGATTCCCCTCGACGGCCAGGATGTATTCTCCGGGGTATTTCTGCATGATGTCGTCGATGCAGGCCTCCGCCTGGAAGCCCGCCGCCGCCATGAGGGTGTCGTCGTAGTCCAGCGAGATCATCGACAGGATGACGTCCTTGGCCAGGGGATGGGAAGAACGGATGAAGGATTCGCTGCAGCAGGTGCATTCGAGTCCATGGAGCCAGAGCACGGGGACGCGCGGCTTGGTTTCAAGGGCCCGGGCGATGTCATAGACATAGGTCGGCCCCAGCGACAGGCCGGCGGCCATGACGCTGCAGAACTTGAGAAAACTTCTTCGTGTGATTCCCTGGCTTCGCATGACCTCGTAGACAGTCTCGGACATGGTCACCTCCTCAGATGAAGCGGGATCCCTCCCCGGAACGGGACTTTTTCCGTGGATGCCATGAATGCATGAATGAATGTTGATGTCGTCTTCGGTGACGTTTGGATCGAAATGAGCCCAGGCTTCATCGCCTGAGGGAAGAAGAAAAGGGGCCGGAAGAGGAGCTCCAGGCCGGGAAATGTTTCCGCACGAACTATACCGCCCGCAAAACCAGAATGCAAGCCTGCTCGAACCGGAACCGGAAGAGCCCCTCTTGCTTGACTTTACCAGTCGTGGCTGATAGCTTTTTGAATCGAGCCCCGGACCGGGCACACCACCCACTCTCCAAGGAAGATTCCTGTTGGAACGGACCTCCCAGTATCCCGGACTCCTGATCGCCATCGAAGGCACCGACGGATCGGGTAAAACCACACAGGCCGAACTTCTGAAGCATTACTATCTGTCCCGAGGGGTGGCGGTGGTCGTCTCAGCCTGCAACACCGTCGAGCTCATTCGCCGGGCCATCTCCGACCTCAAGCAACAGAATTTTCTGGATCCCCTCACATTCAGCTTCCTCTACGCCGCCGACTTCGTCGACCGTTTCGAGCACCAGATCATTCCGGCCCTGGAAGCCGGCCAGCTCGTGATCGCCGAACAGTATGTCTACACCGTCTTCGGCCGGGCCATCCTCCGGGGGATCGCCCCGGAATGGATTGCGAACATCTTCGACTTCGCCCTTGTTCCGGCAAAGACCTTCTACCTCGATCTGCCGGTCGAGTCCCTCCTCGAGAGAATCCACTGGAAAACCCGTCAGGAACGCTTCTTCGATTACTACGAGGCCGGAATGGACATGAATCTTTCCAGCCGCAAGAAGGACTCCTTCGTCATCTACCAGCGCCGCCTCATCGAGCTCTACCGGGAAATGGCCAGGAAGCACGGAATGGAGACCATCGACGCCATGGCCCCCATCCATCGCCAGCAGAAGTCACTGCGGACGAAGATCGACAATCTTCTGGTCGCCCACCGCAAGGGGGGGGACCTTTCGGAAGGGATCCGGTGAGCCACACGCCCCCACACTCCTATCCGGGACGGCTCGTCGTCGTCGAGGGAATCGACGGATCGGGGAAGTCCACCCAGATGGATCTACTCGCGGACTATCTCCAGTCCCGGGGCTTCGGCGTTCTCAAAAGCTCCTGGAATTCGAGCCCCGACATCTCCCCCGTCATCCGCAAGGCCAAGAAGAAGCAGGTTCTGACACCCTACGCCTTCAGCCTGCTTCATGCCGCCGACTTCAGCTTCCGATATACCTATGAGATTCTTCCGGCCATGGAGGCCGGAATGATCGTCCTGTCCGACCGGTATATCTTCACCGCCATCGCCCGGGACTGTGCCCGGGGGATTCCCAGGAAATGGCTCGTCTCGAATTTCAGCTTCGCCATCGTTCCGGACCTGACCTTTTTCTTCCGCGTCGACCCCGAGACCTCCTATCAGCGCATCACCCGGACGCGCCCCATCAAGTTCTACGAGGCGGGAATGGATATGAACCTCTCCACCAATCCCCGGGAATCCTATACTCTCTTCCAGTCGCGGGTTCTTGCGGAGTACGAGTCCATGAAGGAGGAGTACGGATTCCATCTGGTGGACGCGACGCTGAGCCTCGAACGAACCCAGTCCCGGATGCGGCGCCTCATGGGGCCGATCATCCGCTCCCTCTCCTGACAAATCCTGAGTGACCCTAAGGGGTGCGGAGGCAGCCCCGGGTATGAACCCGCACGAGAAGGCTGTTTTTGGAGACGCGTTTTCCGTTGGAACTGTAAATCCGGAACTGGTAGGGAGTGCAGGGAAGGAGTCCCGTGATCCGGACCTGATTTGTCGGGACATCTTCGACCAGGCGATTGCCGTTATAGACGAGATAATCGGTGACATCGCTCACGCGCCGCCACTCGAGATAGATTCCGTCCCCCTCGCTCAGGGGAACGACATGGGAAAAGGTGGGGGGCTGAAGTTCGGTTCCGAAACTGGAATGCCCGCTTTTTGTGGTCGTTTCAGAGCTGGAAGGTGTCACCGTCTGCGAAGATCCGGGCTTCGAAGGAGAGAACAGGCCTCCGAGAAGCCCGTGGGGATTGTTCCATGCATCCGCGGTGCATCCGGACAGGAGGAGAAGGGCGAAAATCCCCGGACTGACAAAACGAACCCCCCATTTCCCCATCTTTCATCCATCCCTTCATCGGAAATTATCCCGCTTGCCCGGAGGTGTCAGGGTCGCATCCAATCCGTTTCAATGCTATAATTTTAGGATAAGCTGGTAAATTTGTCACCGGCAAAATCTGTCGCAAAAATAATCAAACGAAACGATCTCTTCAATGCCAAACGTCAGCACCGCACCGTCTCATATCTTCTTCGGTTCAGATCATGCGGGACGGGAACTCAAGGAGATTCTCATCGCCCACGCCAAGATGAGGGGGCTGGTTGTCGAGGATCTGGGGACCTACACCGACGAATCGGTCGATTATCCCGATTTTGCTGAAAAAGTGGCAAGGGCCGTCGTCTCCGACCCTGCCTCCTTGGGCGTTCTGGTCTGCGGGACCGGAATCGGAATGAGCATCGCCGCCAACAAGATCCATGGGATCCGGGCCGCCCTTCTTTATAACGAAAGCTCCGCCCGCCTCGCCCGGCAGCACAACAATGCCAACATCATCGCCATGGGCGGCCGGGAGATTTCTCCCGATCAGGCCATCACCTGGTTCGACATCTTTTTGGCGACCGTTTTCGAGGGAGGCCGTCACGGCCGTCGCCTGGAAAAGATCGCCCGCCTCGAGGGTCCGTGATTTTCAGGAATCACCGTCCCCCGCATACAGACATCCGGCGGATGGGAGTTGACCCTCCTGTCCGCCCCATTATCGAGAGAGGATCGACATTCCATGCTCTGGCTTGAACAGAAAGACCCCGAAACCTATCAGGCGATCATGAACGAAGTGAAGCGGGAACAGGATCGCTTGATCCTGATCGCCTCCGAGAACTATGTCAGCCCCTCCATCCTCGAGGCGGTCGGCTCGGTCATGACAAACAAGTATGCCGAAGGCTATCCCGGCCGAAGATACTACGCCGGCTGCGAGGCGGTCGACCAGGTCGAGGAGCTGGCCATCTCCCGCGCCAGGACCCTCTTCGGGGCGGAGCACGTGAATGTCCAGCCCCACTCCGGATCCCAGGCCAACATGGCCGTCTATCTTGCGGCGATCAAGCCCGGGGACACCATCCTCGGAATGAACCTCGCCCACGGCGGCCATCTGACCCACGGCTCCCAGGTCTCCTTTTCAGGCCACTACTACAAGTCGGTCTTCTACGGGGTCGACCCGAAAACCGGACTGATCGACTACGACGGGCTCCGGGCCCAGGCCCGGGAGCACCGGCCGCGCATCATCATCGCCGGGGCGAGCTCCTATCCCCGGACCATCGACTTCGCCCCCTTCCGGGCGATCGCCGAC
>DAIBSV010000151.1 GCA_027415455.1 Nitrospirota bacterium
CGGACCCTCCGGGAGAGGCCGCCCTTCCCGAAAAAGGCCCCCGCATCACTCGGCCGAAGCCCCAGAAACGGAAGGATGCCGACGGCGGCGCCGAAGATCGATCCGGCATAGAGAAGCGCGGAGAGGAAGACCGGAGGATAGCGGTCGGCAAAGATCTTGGTGAAGGGGGTCGAGAGGGAAAAGAGGAGGGTGGCGAGAACCGCCCAGAACGCCTGTTTCACTGTGGCCCGATCACAAAGAGTGGAATGGAAGAGCCGTCGGGGCCGTCCCCTCTTCCCCGGCGGCTCCCCCGGCGACCCCGGAACGCATCCCCAGAGAATAGCCTGCCGTTTTGCGTCTTGTCCATATCTCCCGGAAAAGGGCCTTCCCTCTCCGTCGTTGACAAGGAGTGATTCCGTGATAAGGTTAGCAAATCAATCATGAATTCATCTTATCTTTATTTTGCGGAGTCGGACGCATGATGGCCAAAAGTCATGCTGTGAAAGACTCTTTAAATGGAGGTGTCCCATGAGCCATACAATGAAGAAGCTCGAGGATTCAGGCGATTACGAGGTTATGGATTTCGCGGAGGATGATGGAGAGGATCCTCTTTATTTCGTCAGACACACCGGAGCCCCCCAGGCCATCATCCGAAATTCGGTATCAGAGGCCCGCGAGACGGCCGTCATCATGAATCGCGTCCTAAACGTCTACCGCCCCGGACAACAGGGCTGACCGGTTTTCGGGCCCCATTGCCCCTCGACAGGGATTCTCTCCTTCCTTGAGTCGTCCAGCCGGATTGGCCGGCCGGGCCTTCCGACAGGACCGTCCTTCCCCTTCCCGGCAGATTGGTCCTCACACTCCTCTTGTCCAGGTCTCTTCCGCACCCTTGATTCCCCTCCCCAGGGTCCTGACACGATCCCGATAAAGAACCTCCGGAACAAGGCCAGCCAGTGTCCCGAAGCGGAACGGGGGGGGACCTCGGGAATTGGGCGATGGAGAAGGGTCTGGTATACTGACAAGTCGAAGGGGGAAACCCTTTCCTCAAGGAACCAGGAACGATGGGACACGTCCCTGAAAGACGCTTTCCATCAAGGGAAACCCGCTGGAAGCCGAAGAGATTCCGTCACTCTCCACGATCCGCTCCGGAGGCCCGAGAATGAGACCCGCGTTCGAGCAAAAGGACCAGGATTCCCTGGCGCTTCAGTTGATGTCGACCCTTCCCTCGACAATGGGCCATGTGCGTCTGGTCATGCCGGACGGCATGGGGGGCCACCGTCAGGTCCGCTTCGAGGCGACCCGGGCCGGCCATGTCCTGCGGCACAGGACGGAGGAGATCTCCCCCTCCCTCTCCTGGGGGGAACGAACTCGGCCTCAAGGGGCGTCGGCTCTTCATCGTCCACCACGAAGACCGCCCCTGGTCCCGCGAATGTCTCCTTCCGGTCATCTTCGGGGTCCATCTGCTGGGCTGGGTGGGGGCCCCCCTGCCCCGCATGGAATACTGGTCGCGCTACGTCCGGAGCTCATGGGCCCGCTGGATCGCGGAATACGCCGCCCGGACCGGCCACCGGATGATCCGTCTGGGCCTCATCCCCGAAATCGAATCCGACGGCCCCATCCTCCGAAAAGAGTCCCTCATGACCCTGGCCTCCCACATGTCCGATGAGGGAGAGGGCTTCGGCATGCTGTCCTTTCAGCCGGACCGCATCGAGATGGCCGATGCCCACGCCGACCTTTTGCGGGCTCTGGTCCGCGAAGGTGACGCCGTGGGAGTCGGCGATTCGGGAGCTGTCGCCCTGTGCGTTCGGGGCAGCTCCGACGGCATCCGGAGCCGTCTCGATTCCGCCCTGTCCGATGCCGTGGAGGTCGACTGGCGCCTTTCGGGAGAGTTCCGGTTCGGCTATTGCGTGGAAGGCCGCTTCCGGGACGTCGCCATTCACCATCTGAGACCCGAAGGGAGGACCGTCCCAGAGACCCGCCACTCCCTCTCCGGAACCTTCCGCCGCCTTGGGTTGATCGCCGTGGGGGGCTGATTCTGCCCTCCACTCCTTCCCTTTACCTTTTCTTTTCGGTCTTTCCGACTCTGCCCATTGCGCAAACCCTTTCCCGGGGTATACTTCAACCATCAAGGGTTGGGATTCGAATTCTGCTCCTTCATTTGGCAAAACGTCTCTGAAAAAAAATCTTTCTGTTGTGACCAGTGTCACTTGGGATCGTGATCACAATCATATTCCGGAGGAAAATTCAGGGTGATAATGAAAAACACAAGAGGAAACAGACTTCAGCCTTTACATTCAGGATATGCACCAAGAGGGATTCAGGATGAAAAAAAGAATATTGACTCCCGAAGAGGTGGGAGCCCTTCTCGACTGGAATCCTCCTTCGGGGGCCCAAAGAGAGGGTCAGACTGCCGAGAAAGAAGAAAGCCCTTCCGAAACGAAAGCGACCAGCCGGGGTACGGCAACCGGGAATGCCCCGGGAGACATTTATAGAAACGTCCTCGAAACCCTGGGAGAGGCGATCATCATCACCGACCCCCGGGGATGCATCCTGTTTGGCAACGCGCTCTCCTGCCACCTCCTCGGAAAGTCACTGGCTTCCATCCGGAGAAAGCCCTTCGACCACTCGATCCGTCTCGCTGACGCCAATGGGGTTCTTCTGACCCCGAGTCCCGTCTCAACAGCCCTTCTTGAGCATCGGAAGGTCCCGTTCCCCCTTGATTCGTGCCTTCTGCTCTCCCGAGGCAAGACCCTTTCCGTGATGGGGTCTGCAACGCCTCTTCTCTCTCGTTCGGGTGAGGTCGAAGGTGTCGCGGTCAGCTTCCACCAGACCGTCCGCCGCGGAGGAGTGTCCGACCCTTTTCCTTCCGCTCCAAGACGCGAGGCCCGCTAGAATTCCTAAACCCCTGCCATGTCTCGGATGTTCACCCCCCGGCATACCTCCCCCGGGTGCCGGGGGCCGGGCTCGTGACCAGACGTTTGCCTGAGTCTCTGCCAGTCCCGATTCTTCTCCTGCAAAGGGCCATACCGTTACACGAAAACGGGACAAATCAGTGCCGGCACTAAGCAGCAGCGCTCGGGACAGATCGCAGCAATGGCCGGCCCGCCGCAAGCTTCTCGGAACAAAATACCGCGTCGACTCACCGCCGGGCAAATCCGGAGAGATTTCTTCCTCTTCCCGAATTCTGTCAGTTTCGTGCCATGAACAAAATTGTGATAAAATACAAGTATTTTAGAGTATAGACAACGAGGTCGGAAATGAGCAGAACACTATCCTTGAACTCTTCGGCAATGGATCGTGCCGGGACCATGATCGCATTTCACCTGGGCGCTCCCTACGGAAAGGATCTCGTTTCGGAAAAGGAGGTCTACGAGGCCCTTAAAAACGGGAGTCTCGCCGGAATCGCCTCCCCTGCGAAGGACATTCTTGCCTCCCTTTTCATCGAAAATTCTCCGACCTCCATTCTCAAAGCCGCCTACGAATGCGGCTCATCGCTCGAAAACGTCCAGACACTTTACGAAGAAATAGTGGCTCTGCCCTTTCCGCCTTCCCCCGAGTGGGAAAGGACAACATCTTAATCGCCGGAGCTTCTATGCCACGGATCAGTAAAGCCGAAATGGACCGCTGGCTGGCATCGGGGAGCTGGAAGAGCCTCGAAAAAAAAGCCTCAAAGATCGTGTCCACTGCGGAAGCATCCGCAGGAGCCGCTCTTCCGTCTCTCCTTCTTGGCGGTGGAACCCGACTGATGCTCGAATTGAACCACAGAATCAGCCGGGACATCGATCTGTTCATTCGAGACCCGCAATGGATCGGACTCTTGAGCCCAAGATTGAACGATAACGTTTGCGATCTCGTTCAGGGGTACGAAGAGGATGCGACATTTTTGAAATTGAAATTTCCTGAAGGAGAAATCGATTTCATCGTTCGTATGTCTCTTACGGGACTTTCTCCCGAATCTTCCGGAAAAAGTCTTTTCCTGCTTGAGCCGATCGAAGAGGTCCTGGCAAAAAAACTGTTTTATCGGGGAGCCTATCTGACACCACGCGACCTTTTCGATTGGGTCTGTATCGAATCAATGAATCCGAAGGATTTTGACGCTCGGAGGATCGCCCGCGTG
>DAIBSV010000152.1 GCA_027415455.1 Nitrospirota bacterium
GTTCCCCGGGCATATTGATAGGCCACATATCCGTTCATCAGAAGGTAGCGGGCCCTGATTACCGATTCCCGGGCCTGCCGGAGAGAGGTCTGGGCATCCATGACATCGACCGACTGCACCTGCCCCTGCCGATAGGCCTCCTCCACCAGAGTGTCGTTCTTGAGGGCGTTTTCCTCCTCCGTCAGGGCCTCCTCCAGCTGCTGGCGCGCATCCGAGATCGCAATGGCGGCCTTTCTGAGATCGGCCGCCACCTGGAGGCGCACCGATTCGCGGGTGTCGAGGGCGGCCATGAGGTCGGAGCGGGCCTTCGCCGTCTGGTGGACCATGTAGCCCCCTTCGAAGATCGGGATCGTCAGCGCTCCCCCGAAGTTGAAGGTGGAGTAGGGACTGTTGTTCGGAATGTAGGTGAAGGGGAGCGCGCCGCGGGGAAGGGTTGCGGTAAAGGACTGGAAGAGGGCATTCAAGGTCGGATAGTTCTGGGATCGTGAATTCCTGACTCCGGCCCGCGCCGCCGCGACGTTGGCTGAGGCCTCCTTCCATTCGGGACGGTGGGAGAGGGCCACCGGGAGGTCCCGGTCGGGGTCGGGGGCCGCAATTGCGTTGGGGTCCCGGGCGACCTCCTGGGCCACGAGGTGGATGTCGCGCCTTAAACCCATGATCTGGGCCAGATTCACGGAGTCGGTCCGGACCTGGTCCCGGGAACGGATGAGGGCCAGGCGGGCCGCTTCGACGTTCACCCGTCCCCGGGTGACGTCCAGAACGATCCCTGAGCCGGTGGCGTAGCGAAGGCGGGCCCGGGCCAGCTGGAGGTTGGCGTCCTCGAGGCTCTTTTCGTCCGCCAGGACCTGGTGCTGGTCGGCAAGGAGCGTGAAGAAGTCGGACTCCGCGTCCCGCACGGTCTGGGACCACAGGGCCTCCTTCCGGGCCTGCTCCGCCCGGTAGGACCAGCGGCTCTGGTCCACCTGGGAGCCGGTCTTCCCGAAGTCCAGGAGATCTTCGGTCAGGGTGACAGTCAGCAGGTTCAGATCCTGATAGGCATAGTCGGGAAAGAGAAAGAAACCGAAAAGGCTGTTTCCGTAGAGGGTCTGGAAGCTCACGGACAGCTGGGGATACTCTGCGGATCGCGCCTGTCCGATGACCTCCCGGGCGCTTTTGACGCGCGCCGTTTCGGCCCTGAGGTCGGGACGGGCCGCAAGGGCCCGCTCCACGGCATTCCCGAGCGTGACCGGAACGGCCGGTGGATCGTCGGCGGCCAGGGTCCGGATAGGACTTGATAAATCCACAGTGATCATGAAAGCGAAGAGGAAAAAGAGTAAAAAAAGAGATTTGAGGAGAAATTTTTTAAGAATGTCCCGACTCTCGAAGGAAAATGTCCGCTCCCCGATGGAATCTTTCACCTGGATCTCCAGATTAGGCCGTTCGGGATAGGTCCCGGCAGGGGATCTTTTGTTTCAAATCTTACCATGCAGCCGGCAACTCTTCAAGATTGTTCTAACAGATCTTGACCAGGAAGAGGCCAGAGCGCTCCTTGGCGGCCCCCATTCGGATAAGGGACGCGGAGGCTTTCGTCTTCGGTTCGTCATATTTTCTTGAGACGGTCTTTCGCGCGGGTTTCGATAATCGGGTCAGCCGGAATTTTCCGGGTCGACGCTCTGGTTCAGGAGGGTGCCCATGCCCGACCATCCGCGGGTTTCCGATTTCGCCAAGCTTCCATCCTTCCATCCCTTCTCCTTCCGCCTGAAGCTTCCGGTCCGCCTGGCCCGGGAGCTTGTCGCCACAACGGCCTGGGTTTCCGAATCAACCCCCGCGGAAAAGGTCTACCGGATGTTCGGCCAGGACCCCCGTCTTCCGGGGCTGGCCATCCTCCAGAATCAGAGCCCCGTCGGCTTCGTCAGCCGAAGCACCCTGCTCGAGCGTTTTTCCTACCGCTTTTCCCACGATCTGTTCGGGTCGAAACCCGTCTCGGTCTTCATGGACCCCCATCCCGCCATCCTCGAGGGAAGCTGCGACCTCGACGACGTCGCCCGGAAGATCCAGGGGGACTGGCTTCCGGGGATGATGGACGACGGCTTCCTGATCGTGGAGGGAGAAAGGTACGTGGGGGTCGGAACCTGGCAGATACTGTTGCGGGCCCTGTCGGAGCGCCGGGAGGAGATCTTTTCCTGTCTCGCGCACCATGATCCCCTGACGGGTCTTCCGAACCGGATCCGCTTCCTGGAGGCCCTCGGAGACGCCCTCGCCAAGGGGGAGTCCGGCGCCCTTTTTTATCTGGACCTGAACCGTTTCAAGGAGGTGAACGACCACCACGGCCACCAGGAGGGCGACCGTCTCCTGGTCCAGTTTGCCGACCGGCTCCAGGACTCCGCGCCGCCTGGCGGACTTGTGGCCCGTCTCGGGGGCGACGAGTTCGCCGTCCTGGTCCCGGGCCTCTGCCGGGACGGAGAGGCCAGTCTCTGGATCGCCCAGCTCAGGAAAAAGCTCGAGATTCCCTGTCTCGTGGCGGGACATCCTTTTCGAATATCGGCAAGTGTCGGATACTGTCTTTTCCCCCTGGCCGGCAAGGGGCTGAACGAGGTTCTCATGGAGGCCGACAGCAGGATGTACCAAAGCAAGCGGGAGCGGGACGGCCGCCTCCCGGCCGCCTCCTGTGATTCTTCCCTGTCGGCCTCCGTTCCGGCCCTGGCCGTCTTCGACGGATCGGGAGCCTGCGTGGTGACGAACGCCTCCTGGAAACGACTCGCGTCACTCGTAACGGTGCCAGTGGACGGCTCGCTCCCTCCGGGAATCTCCGAAGAAAGCCTGCCGCTTGCGATTCCTCCCGAATCTCCCGGAGGGAGCTCCCGGGAGTTCACCCTCTCGGTCGTCTGGACGGCGCCGGACGGGGGGAGGAACGGTCCGTCCAGGGATACCCTGACGGGGATTCTCGACCGGACCGCCCTCTACCGCTCCGTCTCCCGGCTCCTGGAAGAAGGCGGAGGCGGGGAGAGGGGGGTGATTCTCCTTATGGTTCTCGATCTCGACCGGTTCCAGAGGACCAACGACATCTTCGGCCATTCACACGGAGACAGGCTTCTGGCCGCCGTGGCGGGACGCCTGAAAGGAGCGGTCCGAGAGGGAGATCTGGTGGCCCGTCTCGGCGGTGACGAATTTGCCGTCGTGATTTCCTCCCTTCCCTCCCGTGAGGAGGCCGAACGGATCGCCGACCAGCTCCTTGCGGCCCTGGCCATGCCCTATCGGGTGGGGGAGGAGGACTTTTTTCTGACGGCAAGCATCGGCGCCACGGTCATGCCCGAGGACGGGGGGAACTTCGAGACCCTCGTCAGCAATGCCGATCTCGCCCTCACCCAGGCCAAGGATGCCGGACGCTTCCAGGTGAAGTTTTTCGAGCCCTCCGTCCGCAGGAGGCAGAACGACAGGTACGCCCTGGAGCAGCGCCTTTACAGGGCCATCGAAAACCGGGAGTTCCGGGTCTTCTACCAGCCTGTGATCGACATGGCCTCCGGCCGAACGACGGGAGCGGAGGCCCTGATCCGGTGGTTCGGCGGCGAGGGAGGGGCGTCTGTCTCTCCCGAGCACTTCATCCCGATTGCGGAGGAAAACGGGCTGATCGTTCCCATCGGAGAATGGGTGTTCGAGACGGTCCTGTCCGACATGGGGCGGTTCCGGCAGGCCGGGAGAGGTCCCCTTCCCGTCGCGGTCAACCTGTCGGCCCGGCAGATGGCGGAGCCGGACTGTCTCGCGCGTCTCCTCAGGCTGGTGGAGGATTCGGGGGAGGACTCCAGCAACCTGACGGTCGAGCTGACCGAAACGGCGATCATGCTGAATCCGGGAGAGGCCATCGGCCTCATGAAAGCCCTCCGGGAGAGAGGAATCCGGATCGCCGTCGACGATTTCGGAACCGGATATTCCTCTCTGGCCCAGCTTCGGCGGTTTCCGGTGGACCTCCTGAAGATAGACCGCTCCTTCGTCAGGAATCTCCAACGGGAGGAGGAGGCCTCCGAAATCGTCCGGCTGATCGTTCTCCTTGCCCGGGCCCTCTCGCTTGAAACCTGCGCGGAAGGGGTCGAGACTGAGGA
>DAIBSV010000153.1 GCA_027415455.1 Nitrospirota bacterium
GAAACCGGCGAACGTGAGTCCCAACACCGTCAAGGTGACATTCAGCGAGTTCCGGCCCGCGTGCCGGTTGACGACCACCGACTCCTCGACGCCCTTCGCTCGCGCCGTGCGCACGAAATCGAGGTTCATCACCTCGAGCATGCTGTTGCGTACATACCGCAGCAATACAGCGATCGTTCCGAACGCAATCACGAGGGCGGGGAGGATGATCCGAATCAGTGTGTCAAGAGCGAGCCAATAGTTCCCGTGGATGAGAGCGTCAATGGTGGGGAAGCCGGTCGGCGTGCTCTGTAAGCCGGAGTGCAATAACCACGAAGGATAGATATCGCCCGCAAAGCAGGCGGTGGTCGGCCATGAACCCGAGAATTCGCTGTAGACCAGTTCGCCGCTGGGGCACCAAGGAGTATGGATCAGTCCGAAATTGATCAGGCTCCCTATTCCAATCACGGCGCCGATGAGGATCAAGCTACCTAGTAAGAAGCTGGGAAGGGCGAACCCGGAGAACGATAACACGCGTGAGGCCTGATCGACGGGACGATTGCGGTTCACGGCGGCGAGGTTTCCGAGCGGGATCGCGACCGCGAGGATGATCGCGAGCGAGAGCAGCGCGAGCTCAAGTGTGTAGGGAAGGAGCCACGAGAAAACCGTGGCGACGGGTACTCCCGCGGTGGCCACTCCGACAAGGAGGGACTTTCCTACAGAACTTTCGGCAGATACCGTGCCCCAATTGAACGTCAATGCGTGAAACATGTACACGGCCCATCGCGTGTATACCGGCTCACCGAATCCTAACGCAGCGTACGCCCGATTGTACAACGGTGAGCCGACGGTGTAGTCACACGCCTTGGGGGTACATCCATAGAGAGCCTCCATCTGGTCGACGATTGGAAGCGCGTTGATCAGCACGAAGGTGATCGTCATGACGCCGATGATGACGGGAAGAAGGAGCAGGACGCGGCGAATGATGTAGATCCACATCCGCATGGTGAGCCCCCTCGTCCGACCTGTGCAATCCTCTCGGCGGCAAGGGAACGGACAGCGTTCCGGTATTTATTCATTCGAAAAATTCGTATCCGGTCGCGTCGCTGAAGCGGCACGAACGACTTTGGAAACGGATGACCCGGGACATCTTCTCGTTCTGCCGGACCCACCTCGCACCCTGCAAGGTACCCGCATCCTCGGATTCTGTACGGAATTTCCCAAGGCGCTGAGTGGGAGGGTACGGCCGAGCGAGCCGAGGACGAAGGAGGCCGATGCTTGGGGTCGGAAAGAACCGCATCCGTTCGAGTTCTTCTATTCCCAAGTCGTGACGGCCGAGGTTCACGTCCTCAACCAGCAACCGCCGAACCTACGTGCGCTGGGGAAGGTTTCCCTCCAGATCCGATCCGAATCGTTGCATCGAGCGACAGGGCAGGAAACCGGCGTCTACTGCGAGGAGGGACGAAGGCTGGTGCGGCTCCAAGTCGGTCCGGCTGCTCCGTACGGCTTGACCTCGTAATTAAGAGGGGGCCCTTCTCCCATGCCGTTGTGCGCCCAACGCCCAGGAGCCCGGCCTCTCAACTCGACGCCTTCGCAGCGCGAGACGCCGACCCTCTCCGACGCGCGGTGAGCGGAATGGACCCTGTCATCCGGTCGAGCCTCAAACAGGCCGGCGGAATCCTCCTTTCCCTCGTCCCTCTCTTCGCGTTGCGTTCTGGTTTATCTCGCTCGAAGGATCGTTGACCAGCGTCGAGATCGGCCTCCTAGTAGGAGCCGCTTTGCCGGTCACCCTCGCGGTGTTTCACCTCGTGCGAGGAACGCTCCTCTGGGCGACGGCCGTTTTCTTCGGGTTCGCACTCGTCGCGGTGTTCCTGCTGAAGAACGTCTGGATTCTCGAGCATCTAGGGATGTTTCCTACCACCTTCTTCTTCATCGCCATCATGCTGTCGATGATCCTGGACCGGCCCTTCATCGAGGAGTACGCGCGTGAAGGGCTCACCACCGAGCAGCGGGCCTCGGCCTCTTATGTGCGCAACTGCTACGTCCTGAGTAGCTTCTGGGCCGCCGTCCTCTTGATCATGGCCCTGCTCAGCGTGGCCGAGCTCTCGTATCCGGGGCCGGGCAAGCTCAGCTACGTCTTCCTTCAGCTCGCGATCGTCGGCTCCGCCCTCGCTATCTAGGGGATCTACGTCGTTCGGATCAAACGGAGACGAATCGCCGCGGAGAGCGCTACCGGTCCCTCGTCTCATCCGAGGATCGGGGACTGAATGGCCCGGGCGCGCGGCCCTCGAACTCGTTCGGGCTTTTCGTCTGGGTGAAATCGTTGGGTGGTATAGTGTGGGTCCGATATGACACGAGGGATCTCTCCCGCAGCCTCTCGCCCAGTGGTCATGCGCTCGACCCGAGCCGCTTCCCCCATCTCCGCCTCATGCCGACGGGCGACGTGGCCGGGGCGCCCGCTTCGGGCGACGAGGGAGAAGGTCGAGAAGATCCTCCGGTTGCGCGCCCAGGGCCTCAAGTGGCGCCAGATAGCCGTCCAAGTCGGTCTGCCCGCGGGTACCCCTGCTCCGCCGTCGGGTCGAAAGCCCGCCGTGGTCTTTATCAATCGCCACCGCTGGTCAGCCAGAAAGAGGGCCCGCCCTTCACGAGGGATGAAGGGCGGAGCGCGTGGATGGCGGGCGTCGACACAATGGGGCTTGGACCCCACTGCTAGCCTGCTCGCCATCGACCCGCTGTCTTGGGGTTCGCTCTCGAAGAGGAGTTTGTCGGGTTCTGCCCGCACGCTCCGCCCTGACCACCGCCGTGGAGGAGGCGATCGGGTGTACGTAGGCATCGATGCCCATAACGCGAGTGTCACGCCACTGTGCTTGAACGAAAAGGGAGAGAAGCTCTCCACCGCCCGCTTCCCGACGAACCTGGGAGCGCTGACCGCTTGGGCAAGGACCCTGCCATAGGGGAGTGTGCTCGCCCTCGAGGCGAGCACCATCGCCAAGCGCGGCTCTACCGGCACCTCAAGGGGTTGGGGTGGGGGTTGGGCCGGGGTTGGTCCTCGACGTGCGGATGGCCCATCCCCTCGAGGCCCGTCGGACGGCCGGGTCGAAGAAGAAGACCGATACGATCGACTCATTCGAGCTCGCTGACCCGCTACGGATGAGCCGTCTCCCCGAGGCGCACGTCCCTCCGCCCGCCCTCCTCACCTCACGAGACTCGGCGGCAGCGAACTACCAGAGGAGGAGTGCCAGTTACAAGAATTCCCGGCGGAGAAATATCTCGGGCCCGAGCACTCGCGTTCGAGAGGGCTCACAGGAGTGGAAGTCCACCGGTGACCGGGTCGATTTCGAAATCCTGGGCCGGGCCCAGTGCGAGGCAGGTGCGGGTACCGGGTGGCACCTCGGTGAGGCCGGCATCCTCCACCCAAGCCGTAGGGATGCGGCGCGCACGCGCGCTACGATCGAGCTCCTCCATCTGGTCCAGGGTTCTCGCTTCGAGCACGATCTTGCGCTGGCCGTTCTTCCACCAGTCGGTGAATCGGGTCGGGCTCTCGCGTTCGATCCGGTGGGCCAACATCACGGCCCCATGAGCGACCTGGGCGGCGACCTTGCCGGTGGTGAGGCGCAGCTCGCCCCGCACGACAAGGACCATCTTGGGCCCGCCTCCCGCTCGTCTTCGATCCTCAGCTCGCGTACTCCTGCTCCCGCTCTCGAAGAATCTCGGTGCGACGGCGGTCGATCTGTTCGATCTCCGCTTGGATCCGCGCGGACTCTCCGCTCCCTGCTTCCGAGCGTCGCAGCCGATGCGTCGCCCGGCGGCGATCCCGTTCCAGCCTGTCGAGCTCTTGCATCAACACCCAGGGGTCCTCCTCGGGAGTCGCCTCCACGTGGGTGGGAGCGCCCGGGGGCCTTTCCCGAAACGCGCCGCGCGCCCATGCTACGAGGAAGGCAACGAGCCCGATTGCTCCTAGGAAAGCCTCGAGAACCGGATCGGTCCAGTATGCCTGGAATCCGGACGGAGATGCGGCCAAGAGGACCTCGCCCGCTATCACGGACAGAGCGACGCTGACCACGAACGAGAG
>DAIBSV010000154.1 GCA_027415455.1 Nitrospirota bacterium
GCCGATCAGGCACGCTCCCTGATCGAAAGCAAGTCGGGAATCTTTGGAGGGCAAGCTACGGTTTTCGCCGTGAAGGCCCAGATCCATGCAGGGGGGCGCGGTAAGGCGGGTGGGGTCAAGATCGCAAAAAATAGTGCGGATATCCCCGGTCTTGTGGCGGGGCTCCTCGGAAAGACCCTTGTGACCCATCAGACCGGTCCGGAAGGGCGAGTCGTGCGAAAGGTCTGGATCGAGGAAGGGGCCGTCATTTCAAAAGAGTATTATTTGAGCCTCGTTTTGGACCGCTCCAGCCGGCGCATCTCAATTCTTGCCAGCACCGAAGGGGGCATGGAGATCGAAGAGGTTTCGGCCGCACATCCGGAAAAGATCCTGACCCTAGCCGTGGACCCTGAGATCGGATGCAAAGGATTTGTCGGTCGCCAGGTGGCCTCTTTTCTCGGCCTTCCCGTCACCCTTTACAACGCGTTTGCGTCTTTGCTCTCGAACCTGTATCGATTTTTCATCGATACAGATTGCATGATGGTCGAAATCAACCCACTGATCCTGACGGGCGACGGACGTCTCCTGGCCCTTGATGCGAAGGTGTCTTTTGACGACAACGCCCTGTATCGTCAGGACAAGGTGATGGCCCTCCGGGATCTTTTCGAAGAGAACGAGCTTGAGATTGAGGCTTCGAAGCATCGACTCAATTATGTCAAGCTCGATGGGTCGATCGCCTGCATGGTGAATGGGGCGGGATTGGCGATGGCGACCATGGATGTGATCGCACTGGCCGGTGGCAGTCCGGCGAACTTCCTGGACGTAGGAGGGGGAGCCAGCAAGGAGACCGTCGAGCAGGCTTTCCGGATCCTGTTGGGAGATCCGGCCGTCAAGGGAATTTTTGTCAACATCTTTGGTGGCATCGTCCGGTGCGAGCGGATCGCCGGTGGAATCATCGCCGCTGCCAAGGATGTCAAGCTTCATGTTCCCCTCGTGGTGCGCCTGCAGGGGACAAATGCCAAGGAAGGAAGGGAAATGCTTCGCGACTCCGGCTTGAATTTGCAGGTGGCCGAGGAGCTTTTTGAAGGAGCAGAAAAGATCGTTTTGGCCGTGAAAGGAGCAAAATGAGCATTCTCGTCGATCGGTCCACCCGGGTGATCGTTCAGGGGATTACCGGAAAGGAAGGAAGTTATCATGCCATGGCGTGTCGTGACTATGGGACGCTCGTTCTGGGGGGAGTCACCCCGGGCAAGGGCGGCACAGTCCATGAGGGCTTTCCGGTCTGGGATTCTGTCAGGGATGCCGTCGATGCGGTCCATCCCGATGTGTCCCTGATCTTCGTGCCTCCGGCGTTTGCCGCCGATGCCATTCTGGAGGCCGCGAATGCCGGAATCGGGTTGATCGTTTGTATTACCGAAGGGATCCCGGTTCAGGACATGATGCGGGTTCGGCGCATTCTGGACATTAAAAACGAAGAGGGAGAAGACATTCGGCTGATCGGTCCCAACTGTCCGGGAATCATCACCCCTGACGGGGCCAAGATCGGAATCATGCCTGGCTATATCCACAAGCGCGGGCGCGTCGGGGTCGTGTCCCGCAGCGGAACACTGACCTATGAGGCGGTCTGGCAGCTGACCCAGTTGGGGCTTGGGGAGTCGACTTGCGTGGGAATTGGAGGAGATCCGATCCGCGGTCTTAACTTCCGTGAAGTTCTCGCCCTCTTTGAAAAGGATCCGGAGACAGAGGCTGTTGTCATGATCGGAGAAATAGGGGGGGATGACGAGGAGAAGGCGGCTGCCTTCGCCCGAGCCCATATGACGAAGCCGATCATCGGGTTCATTGCCGGACTGACGGCACCACCCGGTCGCCGGATGGGACATGCCGGTGCCATTGTCTCGGGCGGAAAGGGTTCGGCTCGGGACAAGATGAAGGCCCTGGAATCCTACGGGGTCATTGTCGTTGACAATCCGTCCGTGATCGGACGGACTGTGGCGGAAACGCTCAAGTCGGGATCCTACCGTCGGGTTCCGGCCTGTCATGGTTGCTGAAATCAACACAATGCGGAAAGGAATACGATATGGCATCTGAGGTCAAGGTCGGGGACATGGCCCCCGACTTCACACTGGAAGATCAGGACAAGAAGCCGGTGACCCTGTCTTCCTTCAAGGGAAAGAAAAACGTGGTGCTTGCCTTCTATCCGTTGGACTGGAGCCCCGTCTGCACCAATGAGAACACCTGCTTTTCAAACGACCTTCCCCGCTTCGAGGATTCGGACTCGGTGGTCTTGGGCATCAGTACCGACAGCACCTTCTGTCACAAGGCCTGGAAGGAGCACCTCAAGCTCAGGCAGACGCTTCTCTCCGACATCAAGAGAACCGTATGCAAGGCGTACGGTCTCTATATCGAAGAGGCCAATATCAACAAGCGGGCGACCGTTATCGTCGACAAAAAAGGAGTTGTCCGCTACGTCAAGGTTCAGGAAATCCTGACGGCGCGTGACGACCAGGAGATTTTGTCAGAACTGAAAAAGCTCGCCTAGTCTTGAGATTTAAAGAGAGATGCGTGAAAAAGGCCTCCCATTCGGGAGGCCTTTTTCATTTGTGGATTGCAGGTCCTACTCCCCCGAGGAGGTGTAATGATTGCTGGGGGCGGCTCCGCCAGGAAGCGGGACGACGAGGCGAACTTCGTCAAATGTCGCCGTCTGGGGGTAGGAGTAGGAGAGATGAAGAATGAGTTTCCGGGGGGATGGAGGGGGTCCCGGGAGGACGAAAAGAAGGGGAACTATTTTCTTTGATATGGCGGGAACGACCCAGTCCTGATGCGACATGTAGTGGTCGGTCCAGTCGGTCTTCCAGGAGGACGGGTAAAGATCCTTGAAGGGTTTGCTGGCATTTTCAAGCATGAATTGGTAGCTCTTTTTCCCTCTCAGCCTGAAATGCTGGTCATTGGCCGTCAGATCAAGGATGTTTTCCCTGAGATGAATTCTCAGGGTCCGGGATCCCTTGTCCTCGATTTCGACCGGAAGAAAAATATAGGTAATCCCGTTTTTCTCTTCCATCACCGGGGGGGACAGATGGAAGGAAAGAGGCGAATGTGTCCGGATGGTGCAAGAGGAGAGAAGAAACAGGGACAAGAGGAAAAGGCCCGCTTTTCCGAGCTGCCCTGTTTTGAAATGAGGCATTTGTTTTCTTTCGCGAAAAAGGTCGACGCTCACCCGCAGCCACATCCCCCGCCGCAACATCCTCCACCTCCGGACGGCTGGGTTGCGGGTGGGGCGAATTCGGATCCGGGAGCTCCGGCCACAGCACTGGCAAACGATGAGGGAATCTTTCGAAGATCAAGACTCTTGCATTTCTGGCATTCTGTTTCTCCTGGGCCGGTCCTGATCGACTGGAGGACAGAAAAAACATTTCCGCACGTGTTACAGGCATATTCATAGATAGGCATTCGATCCCTCCTGACGTGGTGTCCTTATCAGTCCTTATTTTCTCACACCCGACCTTCTTCTTCAAGCAATGAGACCCCCTACGGACCGTCAGCGCCTAAGGTTCGTATCATGAAAGTGGGGGTGGGAAAATGTTGACAGATTGAATCCTCTCTCTATAATGATGGGTGAAGAGTGGGGAAAAGTGGGGGAGGGTGGATGGGATTTTTCCGTGGACGGTTTCTCCATAGTCTGGATACCAAGGGAAGGGTCGCAATCCCCCAACGCTTCCGAGAGGCAATGGACGCCGGGAGGGAGGAGATTCGCCTCGTGATGACAGTCGATCCCGAGGGCTGTCTGGTTGTTTATCCGGAGGGGGCCTGGACGGAACTTGAGCGAAAATGGGAAGAGCTTCCGCAAATGAACGACGACCTCAAGACCTATCTTCGTTTCATGGTCGGATGGGCCTCGGAAGGTGTTCTGGACCGCCAGGGCAGAATCCTTGTGCCACCGCCTCTCAGGGACTATGCAGGGCTTGAGCACGAGGTCTGGTTTGTGGGACTTCTCCACAAGTTTGAAATCTGGAACGGAGAACGGTTGGGGACGGCGACTGGCCCCGAAA
>DAIBSV010000155.1 GCA_027415455.1 Nitrospirota bacterium
CCCCGAACAGCGATTGCACATTGCTTCGTCCGGTCGTCCGCTCGAGATTCCGCTGGAAGGCCAAAAACGAACCACACTGGGTGAAGAAGACGGTGAAGGCCGAGCAGGCGGCGTCGAAGAGGGAGTATTTGGTATTGTTCCCGCGTTTTCGTCCGTCCGGAAGAGCGCGGAAGGCGGTCGCAATCCGGTCGACAAGTCCCTGGGCCCTGCTGGGAACGACATTCGGGGTGGGGTTCGGAAAACGAAAGGTCTCCATGCCCTCCAGAATGCCTGAAAACACAAGATGTGTCCAGTCTTTTTTTGTTCGTAAGCGTAGGTTATTGCAGTAAAATCAAACTTTAAACTTAGAATTGCCGGATCTCGGATCGTTCTTCTTGCGACCTTTTTCCTGTCGCTCTCCGCCTGCGGAGGAGGAGGAGGGATCACCGGAGGAAGCCCTCCTCCCTCGACAACCTTCACGCCTCCCGCCGTTTCCGGTTCACCTACCTCCTTCGGAAAGATCGCCGTCGATCGCAAGAACAATGTCTGGATCACCACCAGCACCGGCCTCATGGAAATCCCGGCCGGGGCGACCTCCTGTGCCACCACCACGGACTGCCCCCTCCTCGACTTGGGCTTCACTCCCGCCGGGATCGCGGTGGATAGCTCAAACAATGTCTGGGTCACCAACGACACCTCTCCGGGCTCCGTCACGGAAATCCCTTACAATACCACTTTTACCTACTGCTCCTCTTCTTCTTCATGCCCGACCTTTTCCGGGTTTTCGAATCCCGTCGCCGTCACCACGACGGGAACAACTCCCTGGGTGGCCAACACCGGGACCGGAACCGCCTATTCTCCCGGCATCGTGGAGATCACACAGTCCTCAACTTGTGATTCCGGCTCCTCCGGGGGCTGTCCCTCGATCACCCACTTCACAAACCCGGTCGGCCTCGCCTTCGACATCCACGGGAACCTCTGGGTGGTCGATGCCGGAACCAGCACCACCGTCGAAATCACCCTGCCGGCTCTTGCCAGCGCGCGCTGTACAACCTCGACTCCGTGCTACCAGTATTCCCTTCCCGCCGTTCCCGAAGGAGTGGCGACCGACGGTCTGGGAAATGTCTGGATCTCCCTCAAAAACGCCCAGGTCATCGAATACAAGCCGTCCTGACCCCGGTCCGGGAAAAAAATGAGAGAATGGTGGAAAGGGAAGGGGGAGGCCTCTCCGGGGTTCTCCGTCTTGACCTTCCGCCGGGAAGTGCGGACAATGGCTTCCGGGGAAAAAAGAGCGAATCGCATTCTTTCCCGGAACAACTTTACTCTTGTGGGAGAAGACATCCTTCATGGACGGGAGCGTCGACGACTTGAGAAAATCCAGGAGGCCCGGATCCAGGAACGGGGATCGGGAGATCCGGTGATTTCCCGCCGCCTTCTCGGCCGCATCGGAGGACTGATCGAGAGGGGCTCGGAGGAACGCCTCCGCTCCCGCTCCCGCCTTCTGACCCTCCCGGACTCCCCCCGGATCCTGGTGGTCTGCCACGGCAACCTCTGCCGGAGCCCGGCGGCGGAACAGTTCTTGAAGCGCCGTCTCTCCCCCCGGCGCTTCGAGGTCTCCTCCGGCGGCCTTTCCCACCAGGAGAACCTCCCCACCCCCCCGGACTTTGTGCGGGAGGCCCGCGCCTTCGCACTCGACCTCTCCGGCCACCGCTCCCGGACCACGAGTCCTCTTCTGGCCGAATGGGCCGACCTGATCCTCTTCATGGACCGGTCGAACCGGGATCTCCTCCTCGACTTCGGGGAGGGCGCCGTCCGCAAGTCGGCCTGGCTCGGAGCCTGGGACCCTTCCGGCCCCCTGGAGATCCCCGACCCATTCGGCGCCTCCTCCGGGATCATGCGCCAGATCCTGGAGCGCCTCCTGCGCGCCTCCGACGGTCTGGCCCGGGAGCTTTCCGCCCGGTTTCCGGAGCCGCCCGATCCCCCCTGAGACGCCCGCGACGCCGTTTTTCTGTGACAGAAATCACCGACAAAAGAGAATTGTTCGTGTTTAATGAACGAAACTGCGGGAAGGCCCCGCAGGCGACCCTGTCCGAGGCCCCCCATGACGACCTGCCCGATCGACGCCCCTCCGGGGGAAGATTCTCTTGTCACCTTCTTTGACGCGCCTTCGGGCCGGACAATGTCTCTTCTTCTAGCCGAAACCACCTCCGACCGTCGCCGGGCGGAGACCCTGGTGGCCCGGATGTACGCCCGCATGGGCTATCGCACAGAAGGCCTGCTCCCGGAGGGACCCGGGTATGCGACGCTTCTCCTGTCGGAGGAGGGGGGAGAGGATCTGGGAACGGTGACGGTGGGATCGGGAGACGCGGGTCTTCGGGCCGAGGAGAGCTACCCCGACGAGATCGCGGCGTTGCGGGAGAAAGGGAAGGTCCTCTGCGAGTTCAACGCCCTGGCGATGGTCCCGGACCTCCGGTCGCCCTCCGCTCTGGCCCGCCTCTTCCACGCGGCGCTCCTGGCGGGAGGCCCCATTCTCGGCCACACCGATGCCGTGGTGGAGGTCAATCCCACCCATGTCACATTTTACGAACGGATGCTGGGATTCGTGAGGACAGGAACGCCCAGGAACTGTTCCCGGGTGAAGGCCCCCGCGCTCCTTCTCGATGTCGATCTCGTTGGCGGTCTCGAACGGGCCCGGGAAAACGGCGGCCGTCCGGAGCGGCGGGCCACCGACAAGAGTCTGTTCCCCCTCTTTTTCAGTCCCAGGGAGGGGGAGATCCTTGCGGAACGTCTTTCGGAGCGGCTCTTCGCACCCGCTCGGCTCCTCAGGAGCCCCCGCACCGGGTCGTGGCCGAATCTCCCGGAAGGGGAACGGTCCGGGTGGTGTCGATCCGGACATCGACCTTCTGTCCCAGCTTGAAGGGAAGGGGCACGGCCGAGACGATCTTCACCCGGACGACCCCGGTATCGGTGGGGCGGGAGGGATCCTCGGGGATCAGGTGCTTGCGCGTCACCCGCTCCGAAATTGCGACCACGACCCCCGAATAGGCTTTTTCCATGCCTTCGGCATGAAGAACCGCCGGCTGTCCGATCCGGACCCGGCCGACATCGAACTCGTCCACCTCCGCCTCCACCCGGGTCTTCGAGAGATCGGCCACGGTCGCGATCCGGGACCCCACCTTCACGTATTCTCCCAGATTGTGGTAGCGGGCCACCACCATTCCCTCGATGGGGGAGAGGATCCGGGTCTTGGCGAGGATCGCCTCGGTGAGACGCACGTCGGCCTCCCCCCGCTCCGCCCTGGCCTTGGCCATGGCCAGGGTCTTCCTGGCGCTGTCATAGGCCGCAAAAGAGGTCGCCCGCTTCTTCCAGAGGCGCTCGGCCCGGCGGAACTCATTTTCGGCCAGGGCCTTCCGGGCCTGGTCGACCGAGAGGCTGGCCTTGGCTTCGGCGAGCTGGGCCTCGACGTCGGTCGCCCGAAGAGAGGCCAGGAGGGCGCCCTTCTTGACCCTCTCGTGCTCCCGGGCGGGGTAGCGCTCGATCGCCCCGGCGTATTCGGAGCGGACGGTGGCCAGGGCGTCGGGACAGGCCATGAGGCGCCCCTCCGCGACGACGGCCGCGTCTCCGGCCGTTCCGGACCCCCTGGCCGGAGCGGGGGAGACCCCTCCCCGGGGAAGGAAGAAGCTCCCCCCCATCAGAATGAGTCCCGAGACAATCAGCAGGGCGTTCGATCGTGTCATAGGTGTCCTCTCGTTGGGTCCGTGTCCGGCGGTCCTTCCTCGATCAGCCGGCCGTCCCGGATCCGGAGGACCCAGTCGGCCACCTTCCGGACCGCGGGGTCGTGGGTGGCGACCAGGACGGCCCGGCCCTCCTCCTTGGCCAGCTTCCGGAAGATCTCCAGCACCTCGAGCCCCACGTGGGAGTCGAGATTGGCGGTGGGTTCGTCGGCGAAGACGATCCGGCTTCCGCCGGAGAGGGCCCGGGCGATGGCCACCCGCTGTTTTTCCCCCCCCGACAGCTTTGCGGGGACGAAGTCGAGC
>DAIBSV010000156.1 GCA_027415455.1 Nitrospirota bacterium
CTGATCTTCGTGATGGCCAGCCTGGCCACGGGCCTGGTGAATCTCTGACTCGTAAGGGCCTCCAATCGCAAGGCTCCTTTCCCGTCGCTCCCCCGGGCTCGAGCCTCCATCGTGCCCGCGAACCGAGGAAGGGGTGACGGGCTCGGAGGGGCGGGTTTCGGGCAGCTCTCAACGTTGCCTCAATGCGAGGCCCCCCGGCATCATGACGATATCGGCGAGCGCAAGCCCCCCATTTCAATGGGGGGTTAGCGAGCCTGAAATACCTCCCGGGCTTGGTCTCGTCGTACCCGGGGGCACCGGGGAATCCACGCCTGTGGAAACTGCGGCCTCCACTCCTTCGGGAGCGAGCCGCGTCCATGAAGCAGGAACCGCCCGACGGGGCTGTAGCAAACCCAGCCGGAGACGGGAACACCAAGGTTGGCAAACACCAACCGAACCCCCCGGCACCTTCGGGCGCCGGGGGCACGACACCCTTATGCGGGAGCAGTAGATGGGGGAACCGCTACAGCCCCGCCGAGGAAGCCACCGATCTCAATCGGTGGAGGGTGTCACGAAAGTCCCCTAGCACCGTCTCAGGATTTCGAGCTCCCACGACCGTCAGCCCGTTCTTGTGCGGACAGTCCGGTCTCGTTCCGGAATGCTTGGGCATCCCGACGTCCAACTGCCTGCGACAGCTCGGTCGTCCAGCTACCTACGTTCCCGAGGAAGAGGGGGGCGAGATGCCGGGCTCGACACGGACGGTTCTTCGGTCTCGCTAGGTGCTCTGAACGTGTACAGGTCCCGGAGATCCCCCCACTCGGTCGGGGGCGGCCTCCACACTCGGCCCGTCCGGGTTCGGAGCGAGGGAGCGCGCTTGTACAAATCGGCTTGGCTCGCCGGAGACGATCGCCAGGCCCACAGAGCCCCAATGGGCGATAGGATCGTGGTGACGAGGCCCACGCCGGCGACGATGGTGAACAGTTCCGTGTTGAAGACGCCGGCCTGAAGAAGGATCACCGCCATCGCGAGTTCTACCGCCCCTCGGCTCGCCATCAGGAACCCTGTGGCGAGCATATCCGGTCGCGAATAATCGTGGACCCACCCTACGAACGATCCGACCGCCACCTTGCTGGACACCGCGAGCAGAACGAGGATCGCGAACCCTACGATCAACAAGAGCGTGCCGAGAAGTCTGAGGTTCATTTCGACCCCGACGAAGGCAAAGAAGAGTGGGATGAAGAAACCCCAGGAGATCGTGTCGAAGACCGTGCTGATCGACTTGTGGGCGGTGGGGCCGGCGGTCTTCTTGGTGACGAGGACGCCCGCGTAGAATGCCCCGACGACGTAGGTGAGGTTGAGAAACTGGGAGAAGAGGGACGCTCCGATCAAGAGTACCATCAGGAGGGCGAAACCCGCCCCCTTGGACCTCCACTCCGCCGCGAACCAAACCCGGACCCGCCCCCAGATCCGCGTGCGTTCGAGGTAGGTGATCAAGAGGTAGAGACCGAACATCACCCCCAGGAAGCCGGCGAGCGACCCGAGAGCCATCCCGACCGCGAGCACACCGCTTGTGTGTCCCGTGCTCAGTTGCAGCAGGACCGCAAAGACCAGCACGGCCGAGATCTCGTTGATCAGCGCGAGGTTCATCAGGAGCTTGCCTTCCGGCCGGTCCGCTAGGCCGAACTGGACCAGCATGATTCCCATGACCGGAAGGGCCGTGATCGAGAGGGTGAGACCGACGAACAACACCGTGTAGAACGGCAATCCGGGGAACAGTAGGAAGACGACGCCGGACCCGAGAAGGAACGGGCCGGCGAACAGCAAGAGACCCAAGCCGAGGTTCACGAGCCCCATCCGGTAAATGTCTTCCGGAACGATCTCGAGGCCGGCGACGAACAGGACGAAGACGGTGGCGATGAATTGAAGGGACCGGAAATCGGATCCCAGAGTAGCCAGTCCGATGTACGGTCCGATCAGCGTGGGTCCCAGCAGGAGGCCGACGAGGAGCTGCCCGACCAGAGCCGGCTGCCCCAAGCGGCTCGCCAATTCCCCGGCGAGGAGCGACGCCGCGAGCAGCAGAAACAGGTCGATGATGAAGGTGGTGAGGGAAATCGTCACGAGTCGCCTCAAAGACCCGGGGTGGGGACTGAATGCCCGCCGGAAGGAGGGACGGCGAGGCCCGACCGATCCGGCCTGCCTTCCGGCTCTGGAGGGGGTGGCGGACCCGAAGGCGGATTCCACGAACTCCACCGGGAGCGCGGCGCGTCGGCCCATCTCACGCGACGGGAATCACTGACACCGGGCTCCGCCATACGTCCGACTCGGGTTTCGCTTCCCGACGACCCCGGAACCATCATCCTAAGAAAGACCGACCCCGCTGCATCAACCCATCCCAGAGGCACGGTGGTGATGTCTAACCCAGCCGAGTCGGAGGAGGGGACATAACCTCCGGTTTTCAGAGCCGGACCTCGCCCGCAACGCAAACACTCCAGCCTTCCCGGCCGCGGATCCGCCTCCTGAGTTGTGTGGAGGATCGGCCGCTCGGCCCACAGGGGCTAGAGTCCGTCGAAGAAGAGGAAGCGGTTCGGGGTGGAGTCGACCGGAGACGTCCACGTTCAGGTGTTAGGGCGCGCTATCCCAAGACGGGGTGTTGTAGAGCGAATGGTGTCGGAGTCCTGGGCGGGCCTGTCCTGAAACGAAGGGTACGATGCTCCTCCACCGGGCATAAGATAAACCCGTCCTGACGGCGGCCGGCTCCCTCGTTCCTGTGGAAGCGATGAGCTTCATCGGGCCGCGGCCACCTCAATGGGATGCCGCGACAGTCCCCTACCCTCGTGCGTTCCATCCCGCTCCCGCCCGGGGAGGCGCTCGCCCGCCTCCTCCCCTCTGAGAAGATCGAACAGTTCGCCCGAGAGACCGGGTTCGTCCGTCGCGAGCGCAACGTCCACCCGATCACCTTCCTCTGGGTCCTGGTCCTCGGCTTCGAGCTCCACCGACACCTGAAGGAGGGGTATGCCCAGCGGACCAACCTCCCGGTGAGCTACCCCGGCTTCTACCTCCGCTTCACCCCCGAGCCTTCGAAGTTCCTGAAGCGGTGCTTGGAGTATGCCCTGGCCGAGCTCGCCCACGAGTCCGGGCGCGAGCTCGACCCGAAGCTCGCCGCTTTCGAAGACATCGGGATCAAGGACAGCTCCGTGGTTCGCCTCCATGCGAGCCTCGCCGCAAAGTGGCCGGCGACCCGCGTTTTCATGAACGGAACGATCGCGGAGCCGATGAGACGTTAAAGGCGTAGGGGAACGGACTCGGGCCGGTCGCTTCGACCTAAAGATACCTTCCGTCGGCTGGACAGTACCACCGGCCATACTGGGGCACGAAGGTGGTCGGTCGACCGCACTGGGGACATGGCGGGGAAGTCCCCGGAGCGGGAGCCGACGCCGGAGGGGGAGGCGGAGGGGGAGGGGGAGGTGGGGGTGGCGGCCCGGGAGAAGTGGGGTACGGAGCAGGAGGGGGCGCCGCATTGGCAGCCCCGTACATCCCCCCGCTGGCTGCCGCGGCTCGTTGCGCGTTGATCAGCGGATCGAACTTAAGGTAGGCCACGATCAGGACGATGCCGACGAGGAACCCACCGAGGATGAACCCGAGAACCATCCAAATCAAGGTCTTCGACTTGGCGGCCTCATACTGGCGCTGGTTGACGAGATCCTCAATCGCCTTCATCTGAAGGTAGATGAACACGTCGACGAGACCCCAAATCACGATCACGATGGGGAAAATCAGGTACCCGGCAAGGTTGTTGCAAAACGCACCCACGAGTGAGGTGCAAGCAACGTACGTTTGGTACTCGACGAACAGGTACAATAGTCCGACCAGGAATAGCAACACGCCGAAGATGATGGCGAGGATCCGGGCGATATGGAGCATCGCCCGGATCGACGCGGCTTCGGGGGGTTCGATGGCGGGCGGAGCCGGTGCAACGCCATACGGTTGGTATCCCACGGTCCCCTCTTCACAGGTCAGATAGCTCTTG
>DAIBSV010000157.1 GCA_027415455.1 Nitrospirota bacterium
CGGAGAAGGGTGTCCTTGATGGATTGGGTGACGGTCGTTTCGATCAGCGGAAAGATGGTCATGTTGTGGAAGGTCTTGACGGCAATTCGGATGGTCTTTCCAAAGCTGAGATTATGGGCGGCCGGAGTCTGCGCGAGATTGTTGAGGTTGAAGAAGTGGTATCCACACCCGGACAGGCCGAGCAGGCTGGTGAGAAGGATCGCGCTCGCCCACAGTCCCGGAGTCCGGAGCCGCCTTTTGTTTCGTCCATTCATTGGGTGGGCCGGACCACGAAGTTCAGGATCTTGCCCGGCACAAAGATCGTCTTCAGAACCGTCTGGCCCGAGAGGGCCCGGACGAGACGTTCGTCTTCCCTGGCCCCAAGAGCGACGGTCGTTTCCGATGCGTCCGGCGGAAAGCTCAGCGTCGCCCTGAGCTTTCCGTTGACCTGAATGACGAAGGGGACCTGTGTTCGGACCAGGGCGCGCTCGTCGGGAACGGGCCACGCGTGATGGGCGATCCTTTCGACTCCGAGACGCCGTCCGAGATGATCCGCGAGATGGGGCGCGAAGGGGGAGAGGAGGAGGAGCATGGTCCGATAGCCTGACACGAGGGCCCATTGCCGGGATTCGGCGTCTTCCCGAAGGGCGTTTCCCTGGAAATGGCTGAGGGTGTTCAGGAGCTCCATGAGGCTGGCGATGGCCGTGTTCATCTGGGCGTTGTTTTCGAGATCGGCGGTCACCTTCCGGATGGTCTCGTGAATCTTGTTCCGGACATCGCAGGCTTCCGGAGCGAGCGCCTCCAGCCATGCGGCCGTCTCCGTCCTGGCCGCTCCCGGAAATTCCTCGACGAGCGCCTCGATCCGGCTATGAAGCCGGCCGAGGAATCGGTAGGCCCCTTCGACCGCCTTGTCGTCCCAGGAGAGATCCTTGTCGGGCGGAGCCGAAAAAAGGGTGAAGAGCCGGACGGTATCGGCCCCGTATTCCGAGATGAGAAGATCGGGGTCGACCACGTTCCCCTTCGACTTTGACATCTTCGATCCGTCCTTCAGGACCATTCCCTGGGTCAGGAGGGTCCGGAAGGGCTCCTTGACCGGAGAGAGACCCAGGTCGAAGAGAACCCGGGTGAAGAAACGTGCATAGAGAAGGTGGAGGATCGCATGTTCGACCCCTCCGATGTACTGGTCGACCGGAAGCCAATAGGAGAGGGCCTCGGAGGAGAACGGGCGATCCGGAGGGCAATCCTCGATGCCGGCAAAGCGGAGAAAATACCACGAAGAGTCGATGAAGGTGTCCATGGTGTCGGTTTCCCGGCGACCAGTCCCTCCGCAGGACGGGCAGGGAACGCTTCGGAAGGAGGGGTGGTCGGCAAGGGGAGAGCCGCCCTTTCCGGTGAAGTGGATGTCCCGGGGAAGGAGGACCGGGAGATCGGCCTCGGGGACCGGGACGATCCCGCAGGAGGGGCAGTGGATCACGGGAATCGGCGTTCCCCAGTAGCGCTGGCGCGAAATGCCCCAGTCCCGGAGCCGGTATGTTTTTTTCGGTCGGCCGAGGGCCGATTTTTCGAGGTGGGCGGTGATCGTGGCCCGGGCGTCGTCCCCCGACAGGCCGGAAAAGGGGCCCGAGTCCAGCAGGACGCCGTCTTCGGTGACGGCCTTGTCCAATGACGGACTCGGCTCCTGTCCGGGCGGCAAAATCACCTGGCGGACCGGCAGACCATATTTTTGGGCGAATTCGAAGTCTCGCTGGTCATGGGCGGGAACTCCCATGACGACACCGGTCCCGTAGGATGCGACGACGAAGTTTCCGATCCAGAGGGGAACGCGCTCGCTTGTCAGGGGATGGCGAAGGAAAACTCCTGAAAAGACCCCTTCTTTTTCAGGCTCTTCACGGCTCTGATGGGTTCGGGCCCGGAGGGTTTTTTCGAGGAAGGCTCTCGCGGCGGCCTTCTCCGGGGATCGTTCGAGGAGGGCTTCCAGGCGGGGATGTTCGGGGGCGATGGTCACGAAGGTGACCCCGAAGAGGGTGTCGGGTCTTGTGGTGAAGACCGTCAGGGGTTCTGTCGGCAATACCGGTTCGCCGGTCCCCTCGATACCAAAGTCGATCAGGGCCCCGGTCGAGGGGGCGATCCAGTTGGCCTGCATCGTCCTGACCCGTTCGGGCCATCCGTCCAGGGTCTCGAGGGACTGCGCGAGATCCTCGGCGTAATCGGTGATCCGGAGAAACCATTGGTCCATCGTCCGGAGGGTGACGACGCTTCCGCAGCGCCAGCAGAGACCGTCTTCGACCTGTTCGTTGGCGAGGACGGTCGCGCAGGAGTCGCACCAGTTGAGGAGGGCCTCCTTGCGATAGGCCAGACCTTTTTCGAGGAGTTTCAGAAAGAACCACTGGTTCCAGCGATAGTAGTTCGGTTGGCAGGTGGCCACTTCCCGGTCCCAGTCGTAGGAAAGGCCGAGTTTCTGGAGCTGCTCCTTCATATGGGAGATGTTGCTTTCGGTCCAGTCGGCGGGATGAATGCCCCGGACGATGGCGGCATTTTCAGCGGGAAGACCGAAGGCGTCCCAGCCCATGGGGTGAAGGACGTTGAACCCCCGCATCCTCTTGTAGCGGGCAATCGCATCGCCAATCGAATAGTTCCTGACATGGCCCATGTGGATGCGGCCGGAGGGGTAGGGGAACATCTCGAGGCAGTAATATTTTGGAAGTTCCGGAGAGCGGTTGACGTGGAAGGCGTTTTCCGCTTTCCAGCTCTTTTGGACGGTCTGTTCGATTTCCGAAAAGGGGTAGAGAGGCTCGCTCACCGGGACTCCTTGAAAAGTGAAACAACCCAAGTTTTTCAACCATTTTAACACAGGAGAGAAGACGATGGGTATTGGATGAAGCGGGGCATGGATCAGCAGAAGGGGAAAGTGGGGGCTTGGGGGCTTTCCAAACTGATCTGTCTTCAGTAGAATGTTCAGGTCGTTTTCATCCCTCCCGGTTATTGCGCCCGTAGCTCAGCCCGGATAGAGCAACAGACTACGAATCTGAAGGTCGCAGGTTCAACTCCTGCCGGGCGCACCAATCCCCACTATAGCTTACGAGACTTTCCCCTCCCTGACATTTTCCCCTGGTGCCGTATTTGGTGCCGGTCCGGACCAAAAACCGGATTTTTCCCCGAGAGGATTCCGACCGCCTCATGGAGATGGTCCGGGGAGAGGTGGGCATAGACCAGGGTTGTCGCATAGTTCTTGTGACCGGCCAGCTTCTGGACCGTCAGGAGAGGAACCCCCCCTTTGGACGAGACGGGAGCAGAAGGTATGCCGGAGGCTGTGCCAGACCACCCCGGAGAGCCCGGCTTTTTCCACGGCCGGAATGCGTGAGAAACCAATGAGAAAAACCCCCTGAGAACGTGAGAAAAACGGTGAGAAAAATGAGAAAATTGTCCTTGCAGAACAAGCACCAGAGCGGTTTTCTCAATTCTCACGTTTTTTCTCCCTAGGGTGTGAGAAATGAGAAAAATTGGGTTCTCAGTGAGAACACCCGTGAGAAAACCGTGAGAAAAAGGTAAAAGCTACTTAGCTTTATTTTGTTCCAGTTATTTCAAAACCGCCTCATAAAGTGGAAGGGATGTTGCTACAATCATTTGCTTACATACCTGATATGGCTAAGTTTCTAAGATTCCTTGAGCTAAAAGCAAAAATAGAAGAATTAGGAGATGTGTGAAAAGTCAAGGATCAAATAAGGCTCCTTTTTATTGGAAGGGGGCCAATTTCTGTGCCAAGCTATCAAAGCCATTTTTTTTCAGTGAAGGCCAATCGGCCCAGATGCCCTTGTTCAGAACACCCCAATCGCCGCAAAAGTCAAGGCAACTACCACCGCTATCCATCAGTTCATACCAACCTAAGAAAAGGAAACGGCCCCCATCCGGATGAGCATTATTCTGAACTTGGGCCAGACCCTTAATTGTCGGAATAGCTGATTGAATGAAGGCTTTTTGTGCGTCCTGAGTCAGATTATTGCAAGTTGACAAGC
>DAIBSV010000158.1 GCA_027415455.1 Nitrospirota bacterium
GGCCCTCGATCAGTTCGGACATGAGGCCATTCAAAGCTCCCCGCACGGACGCCACCGTCTGGAGGATCAGGGAGACATCTTCCCCTTCTCCGGTAGTTTCGGCGATCAGGCGCTCAAGAGCTTCGACCTGTCCCCCGATCTTCCGGACGCGTTCCAGAAGCTTCTTCTGATTCTTGACCGTATGCAATCAAGGTCCTCTCTTTCTCAGCACGAGAATATATACCCCCCCTCCCTATCTGTCAAGACTGACCCGAATCGTCAGGAAACTTTGTGGGGGGCGAGATCCTCATTCAAAGCCCGGACGACAGCGGACGGCCACCTCGCCCAAAAATGGAATGCTGCGCATGAGCGAGGCCTCGAGGTCTTTTCCGATCCGCTCCATCTCCGTGGGGGACAATGTGGGGTCGATCACCAGATCGATATCGCCCATAATACGGTGCCCTGACCAGCGGGCACGGATCCTGGAAATCGAACGGATTCCGGGAACGTTTGCCGCGACCTCCCGGATCCGGTCAAGGTGCTCGGGCTCGATCGAATCCAGGAGTCGAAGACCGATGGGACGGATCGAACTCGTGGCGATATACAGAATGACCAGGCCGATGGCGAGACCCACCAGGGGATCCATCAGGGGATATCCCATTGCCGAGCCGGCAACCCCGACCAGGACCAGAAGACTGGTCAGCCCATCGATCCGGGAATGCTGACCGTCGGCGATCAGAGCGGCCGAGCCAATTTGTCGGCCGGTCCCGATGCGGATCTGGGCGACCGTTTCGTTGCCGACAAATCCCACGACGGCAGCCGCGGCCACCCATCCGGGATGGGAGATCGTTCCGGGCGAGAGGAATCGGAGAACAGCCTCGTAAACCGCCGTGCACGCCGAAAAGAAGACGACGACCAGGACGATCACTCCCGCGAGATCCTCGCTCTTTCCGTATCCGTAGGTAAACCGTGACGTCGCGCCTCTGCGGATGACGAAGGCGATCCAGAGGGGAATGCTCGTCATCGCGTCGGCCAGATTGTGCAGGGCATCCGACAGAAGGGCCACCGATCCCGACAGGAAAACGATCGCAGTTTGAAGAATCGAGGTTGCAAGAAGAGCGAGCAGAGAGACTTTTAACGCCCGAAGCCCGCGGCCGTCATGTTCCAGCGCCGTGTCCACTTCAACCGGCCCATGGTGAGAATGGCCCGTTATCTGGTGGAGCCACCTCCCCACCTTCGACCCGTGAGGGGATTCTGGGCCGTGATCGTTGTGGGTATGGATTCTCATGGATCGGACACTCCGTGTTTTGCGGGGTCGGAAAGACCGGTGAACCTGCAGGTCTCTTCAATAATAGAATACTGGGGTACAGTATAAAGCGTGGTTCAGGAGGTTGTCTACAATCCCTCAAGACTCTTCCAGGATTCGGATCTCGGACGATGGAAGTTGCTCACCTTGTTATTCATGCAAATTGAGGGACGAAAAGGAGGAGTCGGGATGAAGAAGATCTAAGGTCCACGCGTTGCCATCGTCTCTTCCCTGAATCTCGCCTTTTCTCTTCCGTACCCCCTCCTCACTCTCGGTAAAAATCATCAAGAGAAGAATCATCCAGTGAGTTTCTGCCCCGCGTATCAATTCGGGTGCGTTTTGCCCCAATCGTCTTCGCGCCGGCAGGAAAGGAGAAGAGAAAATGCGCCATTTTGGGACGAAGATTGGAAAAATCGTGAAGGCTTTCCGTACCGGCATGGAGGTGTTGGCGGATATCCTGACGGCACCGGGAGCCATCGGCCGCCTCTTGCCATGAGACTATATCTCAACTACTATAATGAGACAATGTCTCTTTTTGTGGAGGATGACCTCGGACGGTCCTCCTCCACCCTGATTGAAGGACGATGAAATTCGATTGATGGGGGGCCAGAAATGGAAATCAGAAAAAAATGAGTGTTGCCTTGGGGGGACTTCTTTTGGCCTTGGCTCTGTCTGGCTGTGCGGCCACCACGGAACCCGCCGTCCGGGCCTATCTGCACGAGCAGCAGGCCTATGCGGAAATCAGGAAAGGACAGCTCGAACTGGCAGAAAAGGATTTGAAGCAGGCCATTCGGGACAATCCGACCGAACCGACCATTCTGAATAACATGGCCTACATTGAATTCAAGGAAGGGAACTACAAAAAGGCCGTTGGCTATCTCGAACAGGCCCGGGTTTTGAAGGTCAACGACAATGACGAACCATACATCTTGAACGAGGCCCGCATCCTCATTGCCAATCACCAGTATTCTCGGGCGCTCATCCTTCTGTCTCTTATCGAGCCCCGCCGCACCTGGCCCCACGGTTACCGGACGATGCTGGCCAAGGCCCTGATCAAAAATGGACAGAGCACCCGAGCCATGGCGGTCCTCCTCGAAAACCACGACGAGATTCCTTTCCCGGGTCAGCCGGTCACCCGTTAATCTCAGGAATTTCTTTGTCAGGAGTATGCTGCGCCATGACCATTAGAATGATGGGGAGATCCCTGTACTTTTTTGTCGGATTGTTGCTGGTCTCAGGAGTGTGTTCGTCTCCCGCGCAGGCCGATCCGGTCAACGCAGGAAGCGGAGGTTTCGTGCTTCCGTTTGCCGACGATGCCGAAATGGCGAAGGATTTCCAGGCCCTGGCCCCGCCCTTTCTGCCTTGGGGGCCCAACACCAGCGGACCCTTCTTTACCGGAACCGCCGAGGTGGAGCCGGTCGGATCGTGGTACCTCGAGCCCTTTGCCTACGACTACATCACTCCGGGCGTCTCCGCCTCTTCCCTCTACATGCCAATGCGCCTGGCGGTGGGGCTGGGTCACAACCTTGAATTCGACACCTTCCTCCCGCTCATTCAGAACTGGCAGGGGGTGGACCCCTCTCAGGGCATCGACCATTCGGCCAGCCACTTCGGGGTGGGCAACACCCACTTCGAGATCAAGTGGGAGCTGACCTCGGATGCCAATGTCTATCTGCCGCTGGCGATGCCGGCCATCGCGCTGACCTTCGACTTCTGGATTCCCTCCGGCCAGTACCAGAACCTGAACCCCCAGGACTTAGGAACCGACCAGCTCGGGAACGGAACCTTCAACGAGGGGGTCATGCTGCTCGTTCGCAAGCATTTCAAACCCTTCATGTTTTATTTCCAGGTGGGAGACATCGTGGAGAACCCCGCGACCGTCGGAGCCGGGTACACCTTCAACAACGGCCTGACCCAGATCCCCTTCGGCTCCCCCGCAAGCGTCCACATGGTTGACGGGAATCTCACCTACTATGCCGGGGCTTTCGAACACATTCTCAATACCGAATGGGGAGCCGGGTATCTTCTGGAGTTCTACGGGGAGACCCAGAGCGGTTCCAGCCTCTTCTTTGGCAACGCGAACGCCCCGGCCTGGTCCTTCTTCTGGCTGGCCCCGGAAGTTGAGGTGACCTGGCCCCACACCCAGAAATTTGCGGCGACCTGGGGGGCGGGGGTCGCCCTTCCGGTCTACCAGTCAAATTATCCTCACACCTACACCCCCATGGGCACTGTCACCTTCTACTTCAATGGCCCCTTCGGCTATCGGGGGATGTGAGGATGCGAAGAATTCTTTGGCTCACAGGTGCATTCCTGCTTTTCTCTTCCGTGTCAGATCTCGCCTGGGCGGCCGCGCCACCGGATCCCTACGCGACACCGGCAAGCAACGGAAGCGGGTCGTCGCAAACGAGCTCCGGCTCTTCCGCCGGTTCTCCCCCGTCCTCTTCCGACCCACTCGTGGACCATCCGGGAGCGCTGGCCGCTCCCGTTTCACCCTCGACCACGACCGGGATGCTGGCAAGCGGCATCGCCCATGCGGGAAACCGGATCTTCCTCGAGCCCCTGATCGTGAAAGACGGGGACATCGACAACCAGCTCACCCTCATGCCGGCCTACGGGGGGATGCCCGGGGGAAGCTCGGCCTTCACCACCCCGATCATGCTGGAAAAGCGCCTGACCCACCACTTCAGCCTCCGGGTCGAC
>DAIBSV010000159.1 GCA_027415455.1 Nitrospirota bacterium
AGCGGGCCTGCCCGTAAATGTACTGGATGTAGCCGATGTAGTTTGCGAAAAAGTCGAAGGCGCCCGGTCCCAGACCCTGATAGTATTCGGTCTGGAGGTAGATTCCGGCCAGAGATTCGATGGGGGTGTCGGTCTGGAAGGCCTCGGCGAGGGCGAGTCCGACGTCTCCCTCCCAGAATCCGTTCCGGATGGGAATCCTGATTCCGGCGGCCGGGTTCAGTCCATTGTAGGCGTTTTGGGTCGTCATGGGCGGACCGGGTGTTTCGTAGGAAAAATAGAAAACGGCCACGAAAAGATGGAGGGTCAGTCCCCCCGTCTCGGCCGTCCCGACATCGGGTGACGGCGACCCCCCGCCGGGGGTCGCCGGGGCCCTCTGGAGGGGGTAGAAATCCCCCACCTCGCCAAAATAATACTGGCTGTTTTGGGAAAAGACCGTCTCTCCCCCCGTGATCTCAAATGTCTGGGCGAAGGAGCCGGCCGGGAACCCCGCGACCAGGAGCAGAGAAAAACCGAGGGCCCGGCCCAGGCGATTCAGCCACTGGCAACCGACCCTTATTCCACGAACCTCTCTCCCCGTCATAACAATTTCACAGTCCTCCCGTTCTTCCCGCCTTGGCCGACCGGCTCCTATGAGAAGACCCCTTCACGATCCGAAGAAGAGCGGAGCGGGGAGCGGTATTCGCGGAGGCCAGAAGTTTCTGAAGCTCCTTTCGGGAGGAGAGCCGGGGATGGGGAAGGAGGAGATCCTTGCGCGGAGAGTGCGCCCCCTCGAAGAGGAGAAAGTCGAGGTCAAGCGTTCGGGGGTAGAGCTTTCCTTTCCCGCGCCGGATCTCCCGACGCTCGGTCCGCACCAGAAGCTCCCAGAGGCCGGGAGCCCCGATGCGGGAATACCCGGTCACCACCTGATTGATGAACGCCGGGGAGACGATCTCCCAGGGGTCGGTGCGCAAGACCGGGGAACATCCCGTAAAAGTAAGGTTTTTGTTCGACAGGAGCGTGCGGAGGGCCCGTTCAAAGGCCCGCCGTGAATTCCGGAGGTTTCCTCCGAGAGAAATCGCGAAGAATCCTCCCATGGGACTCCTCCGACCCGCTAGACCTCGAAGAGGCGGTGGGTCCTTATCCGTTCGACCGCTTCGGTCAAACGGTCCGTTCCGACAGTCAGGGCGAACCGGACATACCCCTCTCCGGAAGGGCCGAATCCGTTTCCCGGAGTGGCGACGATCCCCGTTTTGTCGAGAAGCGCGAGGGTCGCCTGTTCGGAGGTGAAGCCCTTGGGAAGAGCCGCCCAGAGGTAAAATGAGGCTCCCGGCGAAAAGGCGCGAAGTCCCACGCTGTTGAGACCCGGCACCAGGACGTCCCGCCGTTTCTGGTAGAGGGAGCGGAGGGAGTCCAGCATCGGTTCGGGAAGGGAGAGGGCGGTGATGGAGGCTTCCTGAAGGGCCTGGAATATTCCCGAATCCATGTTGCTCTTGACCTTCAGAAGGCCGGCCAGGACCTGGGGGTTCCCGACGGCAAAGCCCACGCGCCATCCGGTCATGTTGTAGGTCTTCGAAAGGCTGTGGAACTCGATTCCGATCTCCTTCGCTCCCGGATAGGAGAGAAAGCTCTTGGGAGGCTTCCCGTCGTAGTAGATCTCGGAATAGGCGGCATCGTGCGCCACGATGATTCCATACCGGGTCGCGATATCGATTACCTTTTTGAAGAAAGCATCGGTGGCCGTAGCGCCGGTGGGGTTATTCGGATAGTTGACGAAGAGGATCTTCGCCCGCTTGAGCACCGATTCGGGAATCCTGTCGAGGTCCGGCATGAAGCCGTTCGACTCGAGAATGGGCATGAAGTAGCTCTCTCCCCCGGCAAAGAGGGTCCCGGCATGATAGACCGGGTAGCCGGGCTCGGGAATCAGCACGGCATCGCCAGGTTCCACGAAGGCCAGGGGAAGATGGCCGATTCCCTCCTTGGAGCCGATCAGCCCCACGACCTCGGTGGCCGGATCGAGGGTCACGGAAAAGCGTCTCCGGTACCAGTCCGCCACCGCCGTCCGAAAGGACAGCATTCCTTCGTAGGAGGGGTACTGGTGATGCTCGGGCTTCGTCAGGGCCTTCTGGCCCGCGGCGACGATCGGCTCGAGGGTCGGGGTGTCGGGGTCTCCGATCCCGAGGTTGATGAGGTCCACTCCGCGGGAGAGGGCTTCCCGCTTTTTTTCATCGATGCGGGCAAAGAGATAGGGGGGAAGAGAGGTGATGCGCTTGGCGAGTCTGGTTCTGAAATCCATGATCGAAGGTCTCCTGGGGGATCCGAACGAAATCCCGTTTGGTTATTGTTCCGGATCGTCTTCCTTCTGGAAGTTTGAGAAGAGGCGAATCCGGACTGGTTGAAATCGTTATGGTGTCTGGCCTGGCCAGACGGTGGAGAGCGCCGGATGGGGATCGGCTATGATCCGGCTTTCGAGGGGAGGACCGCATCCCTCCACCTCCACCGTCACGGTGTCTCCGACGGCCATGGGGCCGATGCCGCGATAGGTGCCGGTCAAAACAAGGTCTCCCGTTTCGAGCGGCATCATATGGCTGATGTAGCTGATCAGGGATTCCCAATGGAAGATCTGGTCCGTCTCCCGGGCATCCTGTTTCAGGATGCCGTTCAGCCACGTCCTGACACGGCGGCCGTCGGGTCTGCCTCCGACCAGGATCGCCGGACCGACAGGACAGAAGCCAGGAAAGGATTTGGCCCGTGTGTACTGGACGTCGCGGTTCTGAAGATCCCGGGCCGTGATGTCGTTGGCAGCGCAGATTCCAAAGAGATGTCTCCCGGATTCCGACGGAGAGACATGGTCCGCCCGCTCCCCGATCACGAGGGCGATCTCCCCCTCGAAATCCACCCGGGCGGATACGGCCGGATAGACCACGCTTTCGCCATGAGCGGCCAAGGCGGAGGGAGCCTTCAGAAAGAGAAGGGGTTCTGCCGGAAGGGGCTTTCCCATTTCAAGGGCATGTCCCCGGTCATTCAACCCGACTGCCACGATCTTTCCAGGCCGGACGGGAGGCAGCCACGACACCTCCTCGGCCCGGTGGCGGGTTCCATCTTCTGAAAGGAGAACCCCGTCCGGGAGAAGTTGACCGGCCCTCTCTTCCGGACCCCGATCCCCCCGGAGGAGATAGCGGACGAAGAGATCCCCAGGAGAGAGGGTATCGGGAAGAAGCCGGTTCACCGGCCTTTGTCCTCTCCGGAGAGAAGGACATCGGCCATCGTATAGAAGCCCTTCGGCCGTCCCAGTAGAAAAGACGCGGCCCGGATGGCCCCACGGGCGAAAACCTCCCGGCTTTCGGCACGGTGGGTCAGCTCAAGACGCTCCCCTGCTCCCAGAAAAAAGACGGTATGATCTCCCGGGACATCTCCCCCGCGCAGAGCCATCACCCCGATCGATCCCTCTTCACGCTCCCCCGTCAGCCCATGCCGGACGAAGACCCCCGACTGGGAGAGAGTCCCGTTTCGGGCCGAGGCCACCGCTTCCCCGAGAAAAAGGGCGGTCCCGCTGGGTGCGTCCTTCTTGTGGCGGTGGTGGATTTCGAGGATTTCGGCGTCGAACTCTTCGAGGGCCCGGGCGGCTTGACCCGCCAAAATGGCCAGGAGGTTGACCCCCAGGCTCATGTTGGGAGACCAGAGAATGGGAATGTGGGCCCCCATCTCGCGGACGAAATCGCGATCGGACAGTGTCAGCCCGGTGGTGCCGATCACGAGAGGCTTCCCCGCCTCGACAAAGCCCTCCACCGACTGCCTGAGAAAGTCGGGAGAGGAGAAGTCGATGCCGACATCGCAAGGAACGATCCCCCGACCCAGATCGGAGTCATAGAGGACATCCGGGGAGGAGTGGACAGGGAGCCCGATCATTCGGGAATCCTCGGATTCGATGGCCGCTCCGAGAGAGAGGATCGGATCGGAATGGAGAAGCGCCGCGATCT
>DAIBSV010000015.1 GCA_027415455.1 Nitrospirota bacterium
GGACGTCTCTTTTGTCGTCACGGGCTCAAGTTCGAGGACCCCGAGCTCGGGCAGGGATCCCGCAAACGGCTCCACCGCCTTCTCCCACAAGGGATCCCCGATCTCGGGCGGCTTCCATCCGGGAACGGCTCCCCGGGAGGGTGGAAGGACGACCTCTCCCTTCTTCTCGAGCTTGGAAAGAAGAAGCCGGGCGCTCATCTCCTGGGGCTTTCCGTTCGCTCCTTGTCCCCCGAAGAGCTCACACACTCTTCGCGCCAGGGCGCTTCGGGAGACGGCCTGCGCCGCCTCAGCCCGAATCGTTTCGAGGATCGTGTTGTCAAGAGTCTTGCCGAAGATTTTCATGCCGATCAGGGTACACGAAAAATCTTCTTGTGTCCACAGTCAACTTATGGGGCAAGGTCAGCGTTAAGGGGGGTCGACGGATTATCTCAGGAGTCGTCCCATGAAATCGATCGTCTGGATCCGGAACAATCTCCGTCTCTCCGACAATTATTCCCTGACAGAGGCCGCCAGGGAAGGAGCCGTTCTTCCGGTCTATCTCTGGGATCCCTCCCTTGATATTCCTCCGGACGGAGCCCGGAAATGGTGGCGCCAGGGCAGCCTTCGCGCCCTGGCCTCCGGGTTCGAACGTTACGGCGTCCGGATGTGCCTCCTCCGTGGGTCGGCGGAGGAAATCCTTCCCGCCCTGGCCCGCCGGAGCCGAATCGGGACCGTCCGCGCCTGCGAAGGCCGAACCTTGCCGGAGCGACAACAGGACGAGCGGGTGGAGAGGGCGCTTTCGGACCAGGGGATCCGTTTTGTCCGGGACCCCGACGACTATCTGGTTACCCCCGACTTTTTTCCGGAAGGGCGGAAGGACCCCTGGAAGATCTTTACTCCGTTCTGGCGGAGGATCCGCGCCGAGCTTCTCCCGGAACGCCCCCTTCCGGCTCCGTCCCGGATCGACGGAGTTCCGGTCAAAAATGGCGACAGTCTGGAGGAATGGGGCTGGGATCCCGACTGGGCCAAAACGATGCGGACCCTATGGACGCCGGGGGAGGCGTCGGCGGCCCGGAGGCTGGATGAGTTCGTCACCAGGGAGTTGCACGGATACGCCGTCCGCCGGGATTTTCCTCTGGAAGGAGGGAGTTCGCGGCTCTCTCCCCATCTGGCCGCCGGAGAGGTAAGCCAGCGCCAGATCTGGTGGAAAGTCGAGGAGGCCGGAGCTCCCGGGGAGGACCGGGAAAAGTTTCTCTCGGAGATTGGATGGCGGGAGTTTTCCGCGCACCTGCTGCGCCACTTCCCCGACCTTGCGGAGCTCCCCCTGCGCACCGAATTCCTGTCATATCCCTGGAAGGACGACGGCCCGGAAATTGCGGCCTGGCAGAGGGGTGAAACCGGCTATCCCATCGTCGACGCCGGCATGCGCGAACTCAGGCTGACTGGGTGGATGCCGAACCGGGTCCGGATGGTCGCGGCGAGCTTTCTGGTCAAAAACCTGGGGGTTTCCTGGAAGGCGGGGTTGTCCTGGTTCGCTGACAACCTGATCGACTACGATCCCGCCAGCAACGCCGCCTCCTGGCAATGGGTTGCGGGTTGCGGAAGCGATGCGGCTCCATTTTCCCGGGTCTTCAACCCCGTCCTTCAGGGAGAGCGTTTCGACCCCCGTGGCGAATATGTGCGGCGCTTCATTCCAGAGCTTTCCGGTGTGCCGGACCGCTTTGTCCACACTCCCTGGCTCTTCCGGGAGCACCACCTATCCACCCCCCCTGGTGGAGCTGAAGTCCTCCCGGGACAGGGCGCTTGGGCATTTTGCCGCCATCCGCCGGCCGTGACGTCAGTCTTCCGCTTTCCAGAAATCGAAAAATCCTATTAGGGATGGACTATCTTTTTTTAAATTCTTGTTCTATTCTTTGCCTGAAGCCTGTTTTAGAATTTCATATTTCTCATAGAGTGGTCGTTGCAGGCTCAATCCCACCTTCTTGAAGGAGATGCTTCATGAACAAGACGGAGCTCATCGAAAAGGTCTCGAAATCATCAAAGCTGTCCAAAAAGGATGTTCACTCAGTGGTCGATGGATTTCTAAAGGCGATCGAAGGGTCCATGAAGAAGGGGGAGAAGGTGACGATCGTGGGGTTCGGCACCTTCGGAACAGTCCAGAGAAAGGCCCGGACCGGTCGGAATCCGAAGACAGGCAAGGAAATCCGGATCGCAGCGAAGACTGCTCCAAAGTTCTCCCCTGGGAAGGCCCTTCGCGAAACGGTGAATGTCAAGGCGGCCAAGAAAAAGTAAGCCGAACGAAGTTTTTCATATGAGGGAGAGAGGATCCGGACGGATCCCTCTCCCTTTTTTTATGCTTGGCCCGGAGAACGGTAGTCGAGGAGGCGCGAGAGGAAGAGGTAGAGAGACCCCGTCACCAGGATGGCGGGAAGGCTGATCCCGATCGATCCGGCAATCCGGGGGTAAATCTCTGGAGATCCGTAGTAGAAGAGAATGCCGAAAAAGAGAGCCACGAGTCCCGCCGGGTTGACCCCGCCCGTTCCCCAGTAAAGGGAGCCGGGAGTGAAATCGAAAAGGGCCTCCGGATGGATTCGGCTTCGGCGTCTCAGGAGAAAGTCGGCCAAAACCAGACTCCACAGGGGGATGAAGAGCCCTCCGATCGCGGTAAGAAAGCCGGTGAAGTATTGAATGAAGCTGTCGAAGAGAAAAGGAATGAAGGCGGCCCCCATCGCCAGAAGGGAGACGAAGAGCAGAGCGGGCCCCGGTCCGCGCCTTCGTGATTTCTCCCCCATGAGCGAGAGGAGGCCCAGCCCTGCACCGTAAAGATTGCTCGAGCTGACGCTCACGCAGGAGAGGAAGATCACGGACAGGGCGATCCCGGAAAGTCCCAGCCGTGCCATCAGACGGGATGGATCGCTATCCTCCGGATCCAGGTGTCCGCTCAGGAGTCCCAGACCCAGAAGGGCCGTCGCCCCGACCAGGACGAACCAGGCCTGTCCGATCCAGAGACCCAGCCAGGACCCCATCAGGGCCCCGCGGCCGCTCTTCGAAAAACGCGCGAAGTCTCCGACCTGAAGCCATGTCCAGACGTTGACGAAGGAAATGTCGAAAAGCCGGACAGGGCCAAACGGCGGGGGACTCTGTGGTCGGAATGCGAGAATTTCTCGGAGCCTCCAGTGGGAAAAAACCTGCCAGCTCTCGATTCCCCCGAAGACCAGAAGCAGGAGAGATGTGGCCCACTTGAGTCCCCGGATCGCTCCGGCCCCGAGGGAGGCGGTGACCCCCTGGACCAGGGCGATCGCCAGGATGGCCATTGTGAGGGAAAGAGAGTGTCCCCCGAGCGAAGGGGAGGCTGAGCCGGACCAGATTCGGACCAGGGAGACGGCCCCTATGTAGGTGGTCACGGTGGTCCAGCCGATCTGGACCACCGTTTCGGCAATCCCCAGAAAAAGGGCGCCCCCCCGTGTGCCGAGTGCCGGAATGGCGAGCAGGACGGTTGTAGCCCCCGTTCTGAAGGAAATGAGGGCCAGAAGGGCCCAGGGAAGAATGATCAGGGGGGACCAGAGGAGCGTGTTCCAGAAGAGGACGGGAAGTCCGGCCAGAGCCAGAAGACCGCCGAAGTACCAGCTCGAGGCGTTGGCGCTGTCTCCGAACCAGTTCCAGAACAGGTCCATAAAACCATAGATCCGCTCCCTGGAGTCCAGGGGGCGGATCCCTGCGTGGTCGGGGGACCATGTCGAAAAGAATCCCATATGCGGTCCTATGTTGATGTCGCATTAATTCAGTGCGAAAAATGGCTTCCGACGATCTTACCATGCGCTGTCCTCCTCCGCACGGCCCAGAAATTGCTCCTGGACCCGTTTGCCGCTGGGAAATGGGTGTCTCCGGACCCAACAGGGCCACAGGCCGGAGGGGGACTCGAGTTGGTTGGGGTTTTCTGGTAATATCGGGGCTCAGACGACCTTCAACGACTCTGGAGCGCGCAATGCCCGAAATGGATTTCTGGAACAGCCGTTATCTTGAAAAAAATACTGGATGGGATTTGGGACGCGTCTCTCCCCCCTTTGTCCATCTCGTGGAGTCCGGCAAGATCGCCCCCTATTCGACGGTCCTGATTCCCGGGGCCGGCCGCGGATGGGAAGCGATCTATCTGGGCCGGATGGGCTTCGGGGTGACCTGCGTGGACTTTGCGCCCGAGGCCATCGCAGCGGCCCGACTCCAATCGGAGAAGGAGGGGGTCAAGGTGACCTTCATCCAGGAGGACCTGTTTCTTCTGGATCCCGAAAAGCATGGGGTTTTCGACTATCTTCTTGAACAGACCTGTTTCTGCGCCATCGATCCCGACAGGAGGGCGGACTATGTCCGGATGGCGGTCCGGATGATACGTCCCGGTGGCGAGCTGGTCGGCCTCTTCTATGTCCACGGCCGGGAAGGCGGGCCCCCATGGACGACAACCGCCGAGGAGGTCCGGGGGCTTTTCAAAAGGGATTTCGACTTTCTCGAGTTCGCCATCACCGAGCATTCCGTCGAGTCGCGCAGGGGGGAGGAGATCCTGGCCCGCCTGAGACGGAGACCCTGACGGGATGACAGATCTGATTCTCGTCTCGGGCGGCGTGCGCTCGGGAAAGTCCGTCTTTGCCGAGTCGCTTCTTCTCCACCGCCACCAGCATTCCTGGGTCTATTGGGCCACGGGACGGGCAGAAGATTCCGAGATGGAGTCGAGGATCGCCCTCCACCGGGCCTCCCGCCCATCGGGCGTTTTTACGGTGGAGGAAGGATTCCGCGCCCTTCTGGCCTCGGGCCGTCTGGAGGAGGGGGGCGATCTTCGGACCCGGCCCCTGCTTCTCGACAGTCTGGGGTTTTGCGTCCTGGAGCTTCTTGAGGAGGAGATCAATCCCTGGATCGAGCGTTTTTCCAGCCTTCTCTCCGGGAGGCGGGCCACCACGGTGATCGTGACCGAGGAGGTCGGACTGGGCGGTGTCGCCGGTTCCCCCCTCGCCCGGAGATTTGCGGACCGCATCGGGCTCTGGAACCAGCGTCTGGCCCATGAGGCATCCCAGGTCTACGCCGTGATGATGGGGTGTCCGCTCCGCCTCCGGTAGCCCGGAGGGAATCGATCCACCACTTCGGGGAGGATTTGACGGTGACCCAGAAAAAGAACACGCAATCTCCGGATATCTCCTCCGAGTCGTCCTCTTCGCCTCTCCATCCTCCGGTTTCCTGGTGGGCCCGTGAGGTCCGTCCGCCGGATAGTGGGTTCGATGCCGCCATCCGGTACCGTCTCGACCATCTGACGAAGCCTCTCGGGAGCCTGGGACGGCTCGAGGAAGTGGCCTTCTGGTATTCGCGCCTCCACGGATCGGACCGTCCTCCCGCCACGAAAGGATTCTGCGCGGTCTTTGCCGCGGATCACGGGGTGACGGAGGAGGGGGTTTCGGCCTACCCCCAGTCGGTGACCCGGCAGATGGTGATGAACTATCTGGGTGGCGGGGCGGCCATCACGGTCCTTTCGCGGCTCCACGGCTTCGACCTCCGGATCGTGGATGTCGGGGTCAACGGGGATCTGGGCTTCCTTTCCGGACTGGTGCATCGAAAGGTGCGGGCCGGAACCCGAAACTTCGCCCAGGAGCCCGCCATGACTCCTGAGGAGGGAATCCAGGCCATGGAGGCCGGCATGGAGATGGCCGTTTTGGCCGCCGAGTCCGGGGCCACCATTCTGATGACGGGGGAGATGGGGATCGGAAACACGACCGCTTCCGCAGCCCTGGCCGCGGCCCTGCTTCGCCACCCTCCGGAGGATCTGACCGGATCGGGAGCCGGCCTGACCTCCGAGGGCAGACTTCGGAAAATCCGTGTCATCGATCAGGCCCTCGCCCGCTACCGTCCTCTTCTGGCCTCTCCCATGGACTGGCTGTTCGCCGTCGGAGGCTACGAGATTGCGGCCCTGGCCGGATTCATCATCGGCGGAGCCGTTCGGCGGATCCCGGTGATCCTCGACGGCTTCATCACTGGGACGGCCGCCCTGGCGGCGGTGACGCTGATCCCGGAGATCCGTCCCTGGCTTATGGCCAGCCATGTGAGCGTGGAGCCGGGCCACCGACGGATTCTCGAACATCTGGGACTGTCCCCGCTTCTCTCCCTTGATCTGCGTCTGGGGGAAGGTTCGGGGGCGGCCCTTGCGTACCCGATTGTGGAGTCGGCCGTCGCGCTCTACAACCAGATGGCGACCTTCGAGGAGGCCCAGGTCTCCCAGGCCGAAGAGGGGTGAATCCGCCGGAGGGGCGGGACCGCTTTCTGGACCGTCTGCTCTTCGCCCTTTCCTTCCTGACCCGTCTGCCCGTCCCGTCCGGGGTGCACGAGGCGGGGATGCCGTCCCGTCTGGGGGCCATTCCCCTTTTGGCCACGGGACTCATCCTGGGAGGGCTCCTCTCGCTTGCGGCCTGGCTTCCGACTCTCCTGCCCCGCCCTCTTCCATCCTTTCTGCAGGCCTTTCTCCTTCTGTTTCTCTGGATCGCCCTGACGGGGGCCCTCCATCTCGATGGCGTCGCCGATTCCCTGGAAGCGGCGCTGGTCCCCGTGTCCATCGAAGAAAAACGGCGCATCCGGAAGGACCCCCGCAAAGGGGTCTACGCCATCGTCTCCCTGAACCTTCTGCTTCTCGGCAAGTGGATCGGCCTTCTCTTGGCGAACCCGGAGCCGACGGCCATTTTTCTGGCCCCCTTTTTGTCCCGGGGTTTTCTTCCCCTTCTCGTCAAGATTCTCTCCCGGGGACGACCGGCTCCTTCCGGAGGGCTTGGCGCCCTTCTGTTCGAGCCCGGATGGCCCCCCCCTTTTTTCGCAGCCCTTACCGGAGTCCTTGTCGCCTTTGGGACGGGAGGTGGCCGGGTGGGCCTGGCCTCGCTTCTTCTGCTGGGAGGGCTGTGGATTGCCGGCAGGCAGGTTCTGAACCGGAGCGACGGACTTTCGGGGGATTTGGCGGGATTGCTGATTGAGGGAGGAGAGACCTCCTTGCTTCTGATCCTATCTCTTTAGGATCTGCGCCGGGGGCTTTTGACCGACCTTCCGAAGGTTTATGGTTTGAGTTTCAATCAATTTTTGACAACGTTTTCCCTTCGGACTATTCTACATCCTGATTGGGCTGTCCCTTCGGCCCGGGGGAATCCCGCTTCATGGATTCCGTTCGAATGCAACATTTTGGGAGACTTTGATGTCGCGAAAAGAAGCCTTGGTCGTTCTCGAGAGATCCGAACCCGTCTCAGAGACATGGAACCGGGTCCTTCTCGCCCGTGCCAACGACCGGCCGACGGCGTGGGATTATGTCCAGAGAATATTCTCAAACTTCATAGAGCTTCATGGAGATCGCTCCTTCCGGGACGATCCATCGATCCTGGCGGGGCTCGCCTCTCTTGAGGGCCAGAGCGTTGCGATCATCGCCCACTACAAGGGAAAGTCCTTCAAGGACAGGGTTCAGAGGAATTTCGGCATGGCCCATCCCGAGGGTTACCGGAAAGCGCTTCGGGTCATGCGGCTGGCGGAACAGTTCAACCTTCCAATCGTCTCCCTGATCGATACCCCCGGGGCCTATCCCGGAATCGAGGCCGAGGAGCGCGGACAAGTCGAGGCGATCGCCCGGAACATCCAGGAGATGTTCGAGATCGCTGTTCCCATCGTCGCGACGGTGATCGGGGAGGGGGGAAGCGGCGGGGCTCTGGCTCTTGGAGTGGCGGACAGAGTCCTCATGCTCGAGAACTCGATCTATTCGGTCATCTCTCCCGAGGCCTGCGCGGCGATCCTCTGGAACGATCCGGCCAAATCGGCCGATGCCGCCGCCCAGCTGCGCATGACCGCCCGTCACCTCCACGGCCTTGGAATCGTGGACGAGATCATCTCGGAACCGGAAGGCGGGGCCCAGAAAGATGTGGCGAAGATGAGCCAGACCCTCAAGGCATCCCTCACGGCGGCGCTCTCCGAGGTCGGGCTCCTCGGGCGGGAGGCGCTTCTCGTCCGCCGCTATGAAAAGTTTCATGGAATGGTCCGCTATCGACTCCTCTCCTGATCATTCCTTCCGTGGATGAATATTCGTGAACGCTTGGTCATTTAAAGTTTTTCCGGTTTTTTCTTGATCGCGCTTGTTGAGATGATGTATCATTAATCGGGAGTTCCTGCGTTTTTCCCGGTTAACCTTCACAACGGCGGTCTCATGATATCCTTGCTCCTCCAATCGTTCGGGTACGGTCTTCTTCACGGCATTCTCCCCGACGAGCATACCTGGCCTATCACCTTCAGCTACGCCATCGGGAACGCCTCCGGCAGGAAGGGTCTGAAATCGGGCCTCTTCTTTTCCCTGGCCTTCACCCTCCAGCGGGCGATCGGATCGGAGATCTCCTACCTCCTCCTTTTTTCCTGGTTCACGAAGGAGTCGATCAATTCCTTCGTGAATATGGTTGTCGGGGCGGTCATGCTCTGGGCCGGATGGCAAATCCAGAAAAAAGGACGCTACCTGCACTTTCACCTTCTGGGCCATCACCACGAACCAAGCGAAGGGGCGGAACGCTCGACCTCAGTCTTCGGGGGCCACCACCAGCCCGACGGAGGATCGGGGGGGGCGGCCGCTTCCGCCGAACCCTTTCCGACCCGCTGGGCGATGATCCACGGCTTCGTGGCCGGCTTCGGGGTGGGGCCCTTCGCCATGTTCGTCTATACCGTGGCCGCCCCGCACATGGGCTCTCCCTGGCTGGGATTCCTTCCGGGACTTTTGTTCGGCCTTGGGACCACCGCCATGCTCATGATTCTCGGCGGGCTTTTCGGCGCCTCCCTCCGGACCACCCGGAAGTTCGACGACCATGAAATCGCGGTCATCGGACTTCGGACGGGAAGCCTCACCCTCCTGGGGGGCGGGGTGGTTTTCGTGGCTGGCGGGCTTCTTCAGGAAATCCTCCATCTCTACGGGACCGAGGTCGACCTCGAAAACTGGATGATCGGCATCATCATGGCCGGCGTGGCCCTTCCGGTTCTGGCCTATTCGATCTGGAAGGTCATCCGGTGCCGGAAGCAAGCGGCCCCTCCCTCCCTCCCCGGTCTGGCCTAGGTATGGGTATCATCCGCTCTCTCGCCCCCATTTCTATGTTTTTGCTCATCTTTCTGATGGGGGCTCCTCCCGCGGTCCGGGCATTTCCCGATCAGGTGCGCATTCCTCCCGACGTGGTCAGGACGCTCGGGATCGGGAGCATCGTGGTGGAGCCCGGCAGAGGGGTCCGGGTCATCCGCACCAACGGCGCGGTCGCGCTCATCGACGACCGGATGCGCTACGTGACCGCCCGCTCGATCCACCGGCTCTCGATCTTCGGCTATGTGCGGCAGGTCTACGCCGACACGGGGGATCTGGTGGACAAGGGCCAGGTTCTGGTCACGGTCTTTTCGCCGGACTACATCGAGGCCCAGCAGGAGTACCTGCAGGCCATCCGGCTCGAAAGGATCAGCGACGGGAGCCGGGCGACCCGTCCGTTTTCCCCGAGGATCCGGGAGGCGGCCCTCTCCCGCCTCAGGAACCTGGGCGTGGTGGACCGGGAGATCGCCCTTCTGGAGAAAACCGGGATCGTTCACCGGAACCTAAAGATCCGATCCCCCCTCGCGGGCTACGTCCTTAAAAAAAACGTCGTCTCCGGACAGGCTGTTAATTCGGGGGATCGCCTTTTCGTGATCGCCAATCTGGACTGGGTCCGGATCAACGCCCGGGTCTACCAGCAGGATGTCCCCTTCCTGTCCCTCGGCCAGAGGATGAAGGTCCGCATTTCCGGCTCCGGAGAGACGGTCTCCGGCCGCGTGGTCTACATCAGTCCTGTCACCGACCGGAAGACCCGGACCGTGACCGTCCGGGGCGTCTTCTTCAACAAGCCCCTGCGGCTTCGCCCCGGGATGTTCCTTCCGGTCCGGATCCTCGTTCCGTCGGGGGGAACGGGCCTCTGGATTCCGAAGAAGGCCGTCTTCCTGGCCGGGGGCCACAAGGTGGTCTTTGTAAAGGAGAAGGGCGATCTCTTCCGCATGCGCCGGGTGACGGTCGGGACATCGGAAGGGGGCCTCGTTCCCGTCAGGGAGGGTCTTCGTCCGGGAGAGCATCTGGTGGTCCGGAACGGATTCTGGGTCAAGGCCCAGTTCGAGCGCCGGAAGTAGCGGACCGTGGCCAAGGCGTTTTTTCGCTGGCTTCTCCATCGCCGTCTCGTCATCCTGATGATTTTCTTCCTCCTGGCCGCGGGAGGGGTCTATTCCGTCTTCCGGATCTCCGTGGACGCCTTCCCTGACGTCTCTCCCGTTTCGGTCACCATCCTGACCGAGGCCCCCGGACTTTCCCCTCTCGAAGTCGAGCAGCAGATCACCTACACGATCGAAACGGCGATGAACGGCCTTCCGGGGGTTCGCCGGGTCCGATCGAAGACGCTCTTCGGCCTGTCGGCCGTGACGGTGGTCTTCGGTGGTTCGAGCGAGGTCTATCGGGCCCGGACGATGGTCTCCGAGCGTCTGGCGACCCTCCAGGGGCTTCTTCCGGCCGGGGCCCGCCCGGTCATGGGGGCGGTCTCGACCCCCACCGGAAACATCTTCCGCTACACACTGGCCGGCTCCGACGACCTGATGAAGCTCCGGACTCTCCAGGACTGGACGGTGAAGAGGGCGCTCCTATCCACCCGGGGCGTTGCCTCGGTTCTCTCTTACGGCGGATTCGTCAAGTCTTACTACGTGGTCGTTGACCCGTACCGGCTCGACGGCTTCCATCTCTCCCTTCAGGATGTGACGCGGGCTCTGGCCTTGAACAACGAGAACGTGGGCGGCGGCTACCTCGACCGGGGCGGAGAGTATTACCTGATCCGGGGACTGGGCCGGATCGGGGGACGCCGCGATATCGAATCGGTGGTGGTGGCCGAGCGCAACGGGGTTCCGGTGCTGGTCCGGGATGTGGCCGATGTGGAGGTCCGCCCGGAGGTCCGGCGCGGGAACGCCCTGCTGGACGACCGGGAGGTCGTCAAGGGAACGGTCGTCATGCTTCGGGGGGAGAATGCCCTGAAGACCCTCGCCCGGGTCGAGAAGAAGGTCTCGGAAATCAACAGCACCCTCCTTCCTCCCGGAATCCGGATCGTCCCTTTCTACAACGAAGGCCCCCTCATCCGGCATGCCTTCCGGACGGTGATCCATTCCCTGGTGGAGGGAGGAATCCTGGTCATCCTCGTCCTGGGCTTCTTCCTGGGACGCTTCTGGGCCTCCTTCGTCGTGGCCGCGGGTCTCCCCCTCTCCATTCTTCTCACCTTCCTCGTGATGCGGGGGATCCACCTCACAGCCGACCTCATGAGTCTCGGGGGAATCGTCATCGGGATCGGCATGATGGTGGATGCCTCGATCGTGATGGCCGAAAACATCGAACGCCTCTCGGTCCTGATGCCGGAGGTCTCCCGCCAGGACCGGATCGTGCAGGCGGCGGGGGAGATCGTCAAGCCGGTCTTCTTCGCGATCATGATCATCGTCGTGGTCTTCGTCCCGATCCTCCTCCTTCCCGGCATGCCCGGCAAGATGTTCGCCCCCATGGGAATGTCGATCATCGTGGCCCTGCTTCTCTCCCTCCTGGTGGCCCTGACCTTCGTTCCCTCCATGATGTCCCTCGATCCCTCCCGGAGTGCCGGAGCGCACGGGGAACGGCTGACGCAGGGGCTCGAGAGGTTTTACGCCCCCGTTCTGGACCGGATCCTGGCCCACCGGATGGGGGTTCTTCTGTCGGGAGTGGCGGCCATTACCCTCGCCACCGTCCTTCTGGCCCGGACCGGGACGGAGTTCATTCCCGTTCTGGACGAGGGATCCGTCCTTATCATCGCCGATCTCTGGCCCTCGGCATCCCTCTCGGAGACGACGGAGGCCAGCCGGGTCGTCGACCGCATTGTCCGGAGCTATCCCGAGGTTCTTCTGACCCAGTCCCGAATCGGGCGGGCCCAGTCGGGCACCGATACCGATGTGACGAGCCACATGGAGATCTATGTCCGCCTCAAAAAGAGGAGCCTCTGGCCGAAGGGGATGAGCAAGAGACGGCTAATGGCCGAGATGAGCCGTCGCCTCAACCGGACCCTGCCGTCGGTCTCCTTTGACTTCAGCCAGCCCATCGAGGAGCGCATCGACGAGATGGTTTCGGGAGCCAAGGCCCAGGTGGCGGTCAAGGTCTTCGCGGACGACCTGGATCTCCTCACCTCCTATTCAACGCGCCTGGCCTCCCTCATCCGGAAGGTCCGGGGGACCCGGGACGTTACGGTCCAGCGGATCACCGGCCAGCCCTACATCGACATCCGGATCGACCGCCAGGCGATCAGCCAGTACGGCCTCAACGTCTCCGACGTGCTCCGGGTCATCCGGATGGGGATCGGGCCGGAGGGGTTGACGACGACGATTCTGAAAGGGGTTCGCCGGATCCATCTCCATGTGCGCTTTCCCAGGGAGATCCGGGATTCGGTGGGGCGCATGAAGACGATCCTTCTGACGACGCCCCGCGGGGTCTCGGTTCCCCTGGGACAGCTCGCCCGCTTTTCGGAGGAGACAGGCCCTTTCCGGATCTATCATGAAGGGGGCAGCCGCCTGATCATGGTCCAGTTCAACATCTCCGGCCGGGCCACGAGCCATGTCGTGGCGGAGGTGGAACGGGATGTGGCCTCCCGGCTTCCGCCCCCCCGGGGGCTCCACCTGTCGGTGGGGGGAGAGTTCGAGAATACGAACCTGACCCTCGAACGCCTCCGGCTCCTGGTTCCGGTGGTGCTGATGGGAATCTTCCTCCTGTTGATGTGGAACTTCAGCTCTCTCGGCTATACTCTCCTCATCCTCCTCAACATCCCCTTTTCCCTCGTGGGAGGAGTGGTGGCCCTCAAGGCATTCGGAGAGTACCTGAGCATTCCCGCCTCGGTGGGCTTCATCGCCCTTTTTGGCGTGGCGATCCAGAACGGCGTGCTCCTTCTCTCCTTCGCCAAGGAGGAGGAGGCCAAGGGCCGCCTTCCCCGGGAGGCGATCCGCTCAGCCGCCCTCCGCCGGATCCGTCCGGTCCTGATGACCGCCCTGGTGGGGGCGATCGGGATCCTGCCCCTTTTGCTGTCCACGGGAACCGGGGCCAATATCCAGAGACCCCTGGCGGCGGTGGTGGTGGGGGGGCTCATCAGTTCGACGGCCATGACCCTTCTGGTTCTTCCGGCCGTCTACGACCTGGTTTTTTCGAGACGGGGGCCCGCCGGTGCGGGGGGCGGATAACATTCATTCGGGGGGATTCCATGATCCGGGTGCTTGTGATCGAATGTCTTATGGGCGATCTCCCGGAGCAGGCTGCTTTCCTGGGGCGTTGTCCTTGCGCTCGCCGTGCTGGCTTTTTCTCTTCGTCGCCTGTCTTCTGTCCGGGACCAGTTTGAGGAGCGCCGAATCAGGGACTTCCCCTGATTTCCCTTGTCCGATTTTCCTTCTTCCCCCCAAATGGTTCTTTCGATCTTTTCAAAAAGGCTGAAATCCGGTTAGAATGAAAGAATGACCGGGGTTTCCCCAGATCGGGCGATCTGGGGAAGAGTCGGTTTTCGCACCTTTCAAAGGAGGTCGCCATGAAAAAGGGAATCGCGTCTTTGGCTCTCGCACTGGCTCTCGTCTTCACCCTGGGTCTCCTTTCGCCCGGGACGGCGCGGGCCGACATGCACCATCACGGCATGATGCATCACGGAGGCCCCATCGCTTTTTACCTGATGAATCAGGACCGCCTCGGGCTGACGCCGGACCAGGTGAAAAAACTCTCCTCCCTCAAGATCGACTTCATGAAGACCATGATCATGGAGAAGGCCCGCATCCATGTCCTTCACATGGAGACGATGGCGCTCATGATGCACCACCGGATCGATGTGAACAAGGCCAAGGCCAACATGGACCAGATTCTGAAGCACAAACGGACCATCATGCACGCCTACCTGACCATGATTTCCGGAGCGCACCGGGTGCTGACCGCGGATCAGTTCGCGACGGCCAAGAAGCTGTGGCGACAGATGATGATGATGCATCACGGCATGATGATGCCCCATCCGATGGCTCCTCATCCGGGTATGTGAGGCTTTCTTGAGTCCTGACCCTTCTTTCGGCCGAACCGGAGATCACTTCCGGTTCGGCCTTCACGTCTCGGTGGCCGGAGGCCTCGACAGGATCTTCGGGCGGGGAGAGTCCCTGGGCGCAAACGCGGTCCAGATCTTCTCCCACTCCTCCCGGAGCTGGGAGTTCGATCTTCCGGGACCGGAGGCGCTTGTTCCCTACCATCGGGCCAGAACGGGTTCATCCGTTTCCAGCGTCTATGTCCATGCCAGCTATCTGATCAACATTGCCTCGGAAGATCCCGCCATCGCCCAAAAATCCCGGATCACCCTCGAAAAGGAGCTCCGGACGGCCGACCTTCTCGAGGCCGACGGTCTTGTCCTTCATCCCGGGTCGGCCCGGGGAGGGGACCGGGCCGCCGCCATCGGCAGGGCCTCCGGGATCATCCGGGATGTTCTCGACGCCCTTCCGGAGCTTCGTACGCCCCTGCTTCTGGAAAACACTGCCGGAGCGGGCAGCATGCTGGGATCGGTTCCGGAGGAGATGGCCGCGCTGTTTGCCGCGGTGGACCGGCCCGATCGCATGGGGCTCTGTCTCGATTCCTGCCATCTTTTTGCGGCCGGCTTCGACCTGTCCGGCGATGACGGTCTCGACCGGGTCGTTGGGGCCTTTCTTGCCGGGGCGCCTTCCGGCCGCCTTTCCCTCTGGCATCTGAACGACGCCCTGTTCGGCCTGGGGTCTGGCCGGGACCGGCACGCCGGGCTTCTGGAGGGGCATATCGGTCCGGAGCCCCTTTCAGCGATCGTCCTGAAGGCCAAATCGACCGGAGTCCCCCTCATTCTCGAGACCCCGAAAGGGGAGGGGGAGACCCTGGACCGCCTCAATCTTCGCCGTCTCCACGGCCTGGCGGGCCTTCCCGTTCCGGAACCTTTGCGCGATGCCGTTTAGAAACATCCTCCTGTTTATGACAGGATTCCTCTTGACGATCCAGGACTTCACGACCATGGTCGGAATGTCCTTCCGGTATCTTTTTGTCCACTTCCGCCTGCGGGAGAGTCTTCTGGAGATGGATCGGCTCGGGGTGGGGTCGATTCCCATCGTCTTCCTCGCGAACCTTTTCGCGGGTCTCGACATGGCCCTCCAGTTCAGCGTGGTCATGGCCCCCTATGGGGCATCCAATCTGCTGGGGCGGGTCGTCGCCACCTCGATCATCAGGGACATGGGACCGGTTCTGGCCTCCCTCGTGATGTCGGCCCGGGTGACGGCGGGAATCACCTCGGAGCTTGGAATGATGGCCACCACCCAGCAGATCGAAGCCCTCCTGGTCATGGGGGTCGATCCGGTCGACCGCCTGATCGCGCCCAAGATCCTGGCCGGCATGGTGATGCTACCGGTTCTCTCGGTCGTGGGAGACCTGCTGGGCATTCTGGCGGGGCTCATGGTGGCGGAACTCGGCGCCCATGTTCCGGCGCCCCTTTACTGGTCGGGAGTGCGCTCGGCCCTGACCCTTCCCAACCTGTTGAACGGAGTGCTGAAGCCTTTTGTTTTCGGCTTCATTCTCGTCGCGGTCGGATGCTTTTACGGACTCCGGACGACCGGAGGAGCCCAGGGAGTGGGCCGCGCCACCACGAAAGCGGTGGTCTATGCCGCCATCTGGATTCTTGTGGCGAATTTTCTGATCAGCAAGTTCCTGATCGACGTCTGGGGATGGAAGCTGTGATCCGCCTCGAGAAGGTCACGGTCGCCTACGGAGACCAGATCGTGCTCGACGGGATCGATCTCGAAATCCCGACGGGAAAGACGATGGTCATTCTGGGGGAAAGCGGGTCGGGAAAGACCACCATTCTCAAATGCGTGCTGGGAACCCTCCATCCCGTTTCGGGCCGCGTCCTGGCCAACAACCAGGACATCGGAAAGCTCGACGACGAGGGACTGCTCCGCTTTCGGCAGCGGATGGGGATGGTCTTCCAGGAGGGAGCCCTTTTCGACTCCCTCACCGTGGGGGAGAATGTGGCTTTCTGGCTCTGGGAGCACACGACCCTTCCTGACGACAAGGTGGAGGAGCGTGTCAGGACCCTTCTGCGATTCGTGGGGCTCGAGCCCTCCATCGACCAGAAGCCGTCCGACCTGTCCGGAGGAATGCGGCGGCGGGTGGCGATCGCCCGGGCGATGGCTGCCGAGGATCCCGCCTTCATGCTCTACGACGAGCCGACGACGGGGCTCGATCCCTTCACCTCGAAATCGATCTGCGATCTGATGCGCCGCGTCCAGAGGGAGTTCCGAAGCACCAACATCGTCGTGACCCACGACCTGACCGATGCCTACCGGGTCGGAGACCTCTTCACCTTCATCAAGGACGCGAAAGTCATCGCCACCGGGACACGGCAGGAAATCGAGCACTCGGCCGACCCCTTCATCCAAACCTTCCTCTCCCTCGATTCATGAAAGGGGGCGATCCGTGAAACGAAGCCAAAACCTCTCCCTCTCCGAAATGCGGGTCGGACTGATCGTGGGAGTGAGTTTTCTCGTCAGCGCCCTGGTGATCATCGCCTACGGGAAGATCACCAACATCTTTTCCCGCCAGGTGGAGATCACCGCCCTCTTCCGGAATGTCCAGGGGCTCACTTCCGGCGCTCCGGTGCGGCTTCTGGGCATCGACAGCGGCTATGTCTCCTCGGTCCACTTCGTGCGCTTCCAGGGGAAGCGCTATGTCCGGGTGACGATGCGCATCACCCGCAAAAGATTCGACGAACTGTCGTCGGGGGCGACCGCCTCCATCCATACCCAGGGACTCATGGGGATCAAGTATCTCGAACTGACTCCCGGTCAGTCCGGCATGGGACCTCTCAATCCGACCCTACCCATCATCGGGGTGGAGTCGGGCTCCCTGGGGGCCGTCATGAAATCCGGGCAGGACGTCGTCTCGAACCTCAAAACCCTTTCCCTCTCCCTGACGCAGCTCGCCCGGCAGGCCCAGACGGGGCAGGGAACGGTGGGACGCCTCCTCGGGGATCCGGCCCTCTACCAGAACGTGAACCGCGCCGCCACCGACCTCTCGGTCCTGGCCGAACGGATCGACCACGGACCGGGAACGGCCGCCAGACTGATCGGCTCTCCCGCTCTCTACGACAGCCTCGACCGGTCGGTGCGCGATCTTGACCGCCTGGTCCGGACGGCCTCCAAAGGTCCGGGGCTGGCCGGAAACCTTCTGAACGATCCGAAAACCGCCGCCTCGTTCAAGGACAGCCTCGTCCGGCTCGACGGGATTCTCGCCCAGATCCAGAGCGGGAAGGGAACGGCCGGGGAGCTTCTCTTCGATCCAAAAATGGCGGACCGCCTGAACGGAGTGCTCGACCGGGTGAACGGTCTGCTGGACGACATGAAGAAGAACCCGAAGAAATACTTCACCGTCGAGGTTCATGTTTTTTGATGCGTCAACGGTTCGTCCGCATCCTCTGGTCGTCTCTCTTTCTCTACGAGCTCTTTTGCCTCTTTCTGGCCGGCATCCTGAGAGACCATCCCCCCCATTTCCTTCCCGCGCCTCTTCCAGGACTCCTGGAGGGGGTTTTTCTGCTTGCGACCCTCCTCCCCGTCTATCTTCTTCTCTCTTTTCGGGGGTTTCTCCCAAGACGGCGTTTTCTCAATGCGACCTTCTTCTTTTTCTATTTCGCGACAGGAATCTTTCTGGCGGGCTTTCTGGCGGCGGAGGGAGCGATAGGACTCCACAACCTTCTTTTTTCCGGCTCCTTCATCCAGGGAACAAGGCGCTGGAATGAGGCCGAGTCCGCGGGCGCGCTCCTTTTGGCGTGCCTTCTGGCCATCGCCCTCTTCGAGCGGCTCCGGCCTCCCCGGGTCCTTGCCAGAACGCTCTTCTTTCCCTCCATTCCCCCGGATATCGGCGGGACGACCATTCTGCATATGAGCGATCTTCATGTCGGATCCTGGCAGGGGGAGAAGTCTCTTGGACGGATCGCCAGAATGGCCCAGGCCCTTTCCCCGGATATCCTGGTCTATACGGGGGACATGATCGACCACCGGCCGGAGGAGGTCCTGATTTTTTCGCGGATCTTCGGAGGCATCCGGGGACGCCTTGGGACGGTCGCCGTCCTCGGCAACCACGAGTACTGGACCCTGGGGGGAGAGGCGCGGGAGATCATGAAGGGGAGCGGGGTGACGATCCTTCGCAATGAAAGCCTTCTCCTCCGGAAGGGGCGGGGAATGATCAGGATTGTGGGAGTGGACGACCCGGCGGGGGAGGGGGAGGGTCCCGGATGCGGTCCCGATCTCGGCCAGAGTCTCCGGGATCTTCAGCCAGGAGAATTCGTGGTGGCCCTCGTCCACCAGCCCACGCTATGGGAGGGAAAGCTCATGGCCGTCGCCGACCTCACCCTTTCCGGTCACACCCACGGTGGACAGATCGGCAGGCGCCGTCCCCTCTGGAACCTGGCCCGGGCCTTCTTCCGCTACGACGCGGGATTCTTCGAGTCTCCCGACCCGGCCCTTCGGGGCCATGTCCTGCATGTCAGCACGGGCCTGGGGTATTACGGCATTCCTGTCCGTCTCGGAATGACACCGGAAATGACCCTGATCACGCTCCGCCCAGCCGGCAATCCCGCCGATTCCTCCCGTGGTCCTTCCGGCCAATCTTAAAGCTCAGAAAAATCTTTTCCTTGAACATTAGAATATCTGAATATGATGACTATTTGCTGGCATCAAAGAAGTTTGTCGCAAGGCTTGCCAATCAAATAGTCGTTTTGTATACTGATCCTTGGGCCGAAATGGAGAGGTCCCGGGACGGACTTCTCCAGGTCGGTGTTCCTTCTATCAGTGTCAATTTAAGGAGGGGGTATGGCTTCCAACAAGGAAATTCCAAACGGAACCGCGGCGAAGACGGCGATCATCTCCTCCGTCTTCTGGCTGGCGATGGGGACGACCCTGGGATTCGTCACCTCGCTCAAACTGTCTTACCCCGATGTTCTTTCGGGAACGCCCTACCTGAACTTCGGGCACATCCGGCCGGTCCACGTCCTGACGGTGATCTACGCCTGGATCTCGATGGCCTTCGCGGCCGCCATGTACTACATGACCCCCGTTCTCTGCGGAACGAAGCTCTGGAGCGAGCGGCTCGGCGTCATGAACATCTGGCTCTGGAATCTCGGCATCATCGTCGCTGACGTCTCTCTCGACCTCGGCATAAGCTCGGGTCGCGAGTATTCCGACTTCGCCTGGCCGATCGACATCTATGTGATCGCCTTCATCCTCATTCCCCTGGGAGTGAACGTCTGGATGACCGTGCTCACGCGGACGGTGAAGGGCATCTACCCCACCACCTGGATCATGATGGCGGGCCTTCTCTATCTGATCACCGTCTACTCCATGTCCCAGTCCGTCGAGGTCTTCCATGTGACGGGCCTCAACGAGGCGCTTTTGACCTGGTGGAACGCGCACAACCAGCAC